>CAZJHF010000274.1:0-5579 GCA_964545505.1 uncultured Desulfobacterales bacterium
CATGGTGGGCTTGACCGGGCATACCCAGTGGATGGCATCGTTTTTACCGATTGATGTCTGGTACATTATATCGACGCTGTTGTCCCCGGTGGGTTTCGTTTTGCAGGACGTTGTGGCGGATGCCATGACCGTTGAAGCCGTGCCGCCCGTCGATGAAGACGGTCAGCCGATTGCAGAAGCCACTTTACAACGTATGCATGTCACCATGCAAACCCTGGGTCGCATGGCGATTATCGGCGGTAGCGCTCTGGTGGCCGGGCTGGGTGGCTGGCTGGCAACTATCCTTTCCTATGAGGTCATGTACAAGTGGTCTCTGATCATTCCCCTGATTTCGGTTATAGGGGTGACCCTGGGCAGCTGGACCACCCGCCATCAGCGCCTTCAGCTGCGAAAAGAAGGCTTCGCATCCGAACAAATCGATGAGATGCTGCAGACCCATGACAGCCTGACCTCCCCCAACTGGTATATTCTGGTCGGCAGCGGCGTATTTGTGATCATGACGCTGCTGCTGGGGCTTTCGGATCTGCAGTTAAAAAAGGAAATCATCTTTGCGGGCTCTCTGGGAATTATAGGCTATCTGATCCACCAACTGGTGCAGGAGATGGACCCTGTCAAGCGTCGTGAAATCATCGGTATCGCTGTCATTATTTTTGTCTTCCGGGCCATGCCGACATTCGGCCATGGCGCCAGCTGGTGGCAAATCGATGTCTTGGGCTTTGATGAGGCCTTTTTCGGCACCTTACGGCAAATTGCCGCTTTGCTGGCCATCGCCGGCATGATTGCCCTGCGCAGCTGGATGGGCCGCCACCCGGTGCCATATCTGGTCGTATTTTTGGCGGTCTATCAAACGATTATGATTCTGCCGATTATTGGTATGTATTTTGGTTTGCATGAATGGACTGCGGCCCATTTGGGCTTTGGCGCGCGCACCATCGCCATCATCGATACCATGGCCGATTCGCCCATGGGCCAGGTGGCCATGATTCCCATGCTGGCCTGGATCGCCAAAGAAGCCCCGCGCGACAAAAAAGCCACCTATTTTGCGGTCATGGCGGCTTTTACCAATCTGGCGCTATCCGCCAGTAACCTGGGTACCAATTATTTAAATAAAATCTTTAACATCCCGCGAGGTCAGTACGAACAGCTGGGATCATTGATGATCACCGTCTCTGTCCTGGGTCTGATCCTGCCGATTGTCACCGTGCTCATCTTCAACAATCCGTTTCGCCGACCCAAATTGCCGACCGAGTCAGCCCCTGAAAAGGTTGCCCCAACCGCAGGCGGCTGAGGATTTTTTATTTGCTTCCTCTTCGGTGTCAATGGTAGGTTCTGTTCATCCCCTGAATCGGTCTGAAGCATTTTTTGAGGCCTGATATGAAGCTTGGCATAATTGGCCTGCCGCGTGCCGGCAAATCAACCGTATTTGATGCCTTGACCCAAAATACCACCGGCCCTGAGCACAAGGGGCGGGATCGGATTGCCACGGTCCGTGTCCCGGATGAACGCGTCGATGCGTTAAACCGGGTGGTCAACCCGAAAAAAACCATCTACGCCCAGGTGGAATATTTTTTGCCGGGTCATAAAAAAGACAGCACCGCAGACCCGTCACTGTGGTCGGCGGTCAGGGATTGCGACGCGCTATTGCAAGTCATTCGCAACCATGCAGCTTACGGTTTTGAAACGCCCTCCCCCGCCCGGGATTTTAGCAGGCTTAACCAGGATCTCGTTCTGGCGGATCTGCTGGTGGCAGAAAAACGCCTGGAACGCATCGAGCTGGACCACAAGCGCGGCAAAAAAATGGACCCGGAAGAATACGACCTATTAACCGCTTGCCGGGATTGTTTGGAAAACGAGAATCCGTTAAGAAGCAAACCGGATCTGGCCTCCGCCCACAGCCTCCGGGGGTTTACATTTTTAAGCGCCAAGCCCGTCCTTGTCCTGTATAACAATGAAGATGATGATGATCGACCGCCGGATATCGAGCGTGTGGCTGCTGCACAAGACTGCCTGGTCATCCGGGCTAAACTAGAGCAGGAGCTGGCCCAGATGGCCCCGGATGAGGCGGCCGAATTTCTGGCTGAATTTACTATCCCGGCATCTGCAATGGATCGCGTGATTCGGCAATCATACGCGCTCTTGGATCTGATTTCCTTTTTTACCATTATCAGCAGTGAAGTGCGCGCCTGGGCCATTAAAAAGGGCAGCCTGGCCTTAGAAGCGGCCGGTCATATCCACAGTGACATGCAAAAAGGCTTTATCCGTGCCGAGGTGATCTTTTTTCAGAATTTGATAACAGCCGGTAGCTACAGCGAAGCCAAAAAACAGGGCACCGTTAGATTGGAGGGCAAGGCTTACGAAGTGCAGGATGGGGATGTTATTCAATTCCGCTTTAACGTCTAGAAATGGTTTTAAACCCTCATATTTTGGCCGATGGCTGTGTTGTTCACCGTTTAAAGCTGCTTGCGTACTACAAAGTACGCTGCGCAGTTTTAAACGCCTCACGCCGTGCCCTCGACCAAAATCTAAAGGTTTAAAAACCATTTCAAATATTCATTGCACATTTAAACGTGAATCATCAAAGCAACAAAGGTCATGTTTTTTTCTGGAAGGCGATATGTTATGAACTCCCAAATACGTTTGTAGCGGCCAGATATATGGGATGAAAGGCACAATCATTTTTGTTCTTGTGTGGGCAACCGTAAATTCCAAATATCTGGCCACCTGGCACGGCATAATTCATATCGCCTAAAAGAAAATGACATGACCGTAGCACAGTTTCCTATTTATCTACTGGGTGTGGATGCAAAAGGAGAAGAATTTGGCAGCAGATACGGTACTAGACATCATTGCCCAGGGGGCCTGGAACGGGGGCCGGTTGGTCGACAATTCCATTTATGAAAACAAAGGCATGACCTTTAAGGGCGGCATACCGGTCAACAACCAGACCATCGAGAAACGTATCGGCGTCCGAACAAGAACCGTGGCGCCCGAGAATGAGCGCATCGGCGTTCTGGCGTTTAAAGAGCTGCTGCAAACATGCGACATCGATCCCGCCCGCATCAAACTGATCATCGGGGCCACCAATATCGGTGAAGACAAATTGGATCCGGGACCGCTGGTGCGGCATTCCTTTGATCTTGTTAAAAGCAGCTGCCCGGACACGCGGGTGCTCGATTTATATGCCGGCTGTCCGGGTTTTAATGTGTCTGTTGAGCTGGTATTCATAATGTCGCTGGCCGGCTTTCTGCAGGCCGGCGACCTCTCGATTATTGTGGGTGCCGAAAATGTGCATCGCGCCAGAGTCTTTGCACCGGACGACACCGCCAACATCATCTTTGGTGACGATGCGGTAGCCACCGCATTAGAAACGAAATCGCACATATCAAAAACCGATGGTGACGATTTGCCGGAAAAGGTAACATTTAACGCCGGAGATGACATCGCGGGTTGCATCGCCGCCGAGCTGTTAAAAATAGAAGGTCCGCATAAAATAGACGGCATCATTATGGACAATCAACTGGGCATGCTCGAACACCGGATACCGGCAATGGCCGCCCGGATTCAGCACTGCTTTGTAGAGCAATCCTACCCCGAAGCGGCTGCTAAGGGGACATTCAAAAACTTTCGCAAAGCCCTGGCCTTTTATAATCAACATGTCAATGCCTTTGCTTTTGACGTGATGACGGTTGACCGGCAACCGGACCATATCGCCCAGATTGCAAATGCATATACGACCTCGGGCAAATACAAAACCATCGCCTCGATTTTCCTGGGCGCCGATCGAGACGTTGTGCTTCGTTTGCACAGGGGACAGGGACATTTCAGCCAGGCGCCCAAATGGGGCATTGTTGACACGCTGACCCAAAGCCATGGCTGTTTCGCCCCTTATATTGAGGTCCTGCCGTTTACCGACCGAGCAAAGATGTTCGGACACATGAACGGTAAAGGCGTATTTCTGCATGCCACCCGTGGCGCAAAATACCATCTGGAAACCTTAATGGCCCCCCATAACCTGGATTTAGATGATATCGATCTGCTGATAGAACATCAGGCCAATTTTGCCATGATCCCGCTAACCCTCGAGCAGGTGCTTGCCGGGAGCAAAGCGGACGCAAAACAGGCGGCGGCTGATTTTATCGCCGCCAAAATGGTGACCAATATACATGCGCGCGGAAATTGTTCGGTTGTCTGTATGCAAAGATTGCCCTATGATCTTGAGCGTGATGCCCTGCAACCCGATACCATTCAAGGGTATGCGGTCAATCAAAACCTTGACAGCCTGCGACAGGCCAAGACCATCCTTTACGATTCCATCGGGGCGGGTATGACCAGAAGTTCTTTTTTGCAAAGAAAAGAATAGTAGCGGTCAACATTAAACTGGGCGGCAGCGTCCTATTTAAATTGCAGCCGGGCTGCTCGAGCGCTGAATTTATCCTGAACATATCTCAAAAATTCATCTAAAATTCTTGGGTGGTGCCCGTTGCCCGCTTGTCCGCCTCTGGAGGGTTTTCCCGTTTGCCCGCAAAAAATATGCACGGACATTTTCCCAATTTAAACCGGCTTATCCGGCTCAACGAACTTAACCGGCCAAACTGATTGGGTGATCGAACATTCTTTAGGTTTTAGAACACCATAAAAGGAATCTCAAAAATATGCACAGCGGATATAAAGGAAAGTCGCCGGGATGATTATATTGGGTGATGAAAATAATTTCGACGAACCATTAGCAACATAATCTTATCAATGTGACAGTGATGCCTGTAGGACGCAAAATAACATTCGCCATCAGTTTTATACTGCTGGTGATTCTCATCGGAGGGGGTTTATTTTTTCTGGCCTCAACCCTTCTTCCGGGATTATTCGAATCGAAACTGAACTCCATTTTGAAAAAGGAGACCGGAATCTCAGAATTGTCGCTGGATTTGCGGCAGTTGGATCTTGAAGGCGCCGCTCTGGGACCGCTGCGCTTGGGGTCAGCCCGGAATCCAGCCGTCATCGTTCAGTCCGTTCAAGTGGATTACGCAGCCGGCGAACTTTATCGTCAGAAAATAAAAAAAATCGCGGCCAGTGGCGTTGAAATTTACGTTGAGCGTAAGAACGGCCAATGGGGGTTACGCGGTTTTGATGTAAAACAATTGCTGCGCCAATTCAAAACCGCCCCGGCCAATGACGGTATTGACAGCAATGACGCCCGCTCATTTCCGAATCATATTGAAATCAACAACGGCATTCTCATCTGGGACACAGACGAAACGACGTATCGCCTGGCATTTGAAATCGACATAATACCACATGAGAGTGCCGATCATATTTATATCGCCACCGTTCGTTTATATCCCCGTGGACTACCAGTAAAGGTTGTCGCCAATATCGATTTAAAGCAAAAACAAATCCGTTCTGAATTCAGGGCTGCGAATTTAGAATTGCTGCGCTTTGCAGATGTTTTTGAACGCATCGACAGCATGGTCTTAAGTGGAGCGGCCAGCCTGGCGGCAGAGGCCCGAATTCGCCTGGAGCCGTTTGAGATTTCATCTTTCAACGGTCGGTTAGAGGGACCCACATTGGGTATTGTGTATAAA
>CAZJHF010000275.1:0-1433 GCA_964545505.1 uncultured Desulfobacterales bacterium
GAGGTAACATAAGCCCCGCCTAACGAACGTCAAGTCATCGCTAAATGTCTTATTTTGAACGCCAAATTCTGAGAAAATGAATGTAAAATTTGGCAATAAATAACAGTGACAGGTGTCAGCACCCCGGGCAGAATTAAGTGAAGTATACGCTATCATGGTCATGATAGGTTTTATTAAACAAACAGAAGAAAATCTGCTGTTCCACCACAAATCTGTATCAAGATGGAATAATTTCTTTCACTTCTAAAATCAAGTGCTTTCTTCTATCGACAAGTCTATGGCCGTGGCGTTTAAAGCCAGCGTAAAGCACTGATGATCAGTTCAACCTCAATTTGAATTGGCTTCGGCAGTACAGGCTTCGGCCTGAGCCTTAATGGAAACCATCAATTGCTGGGTCAGTCGATGAAGGCGTTTGGGAATGAAGATGAGTTTGCTGAGCCACAGCAAAGGGCCGCGGAAGGATTCACTGCTGGTCAGCCGCACGTGGTTTTCTTTTTCTTCAAAAATAAAACTGTGCACGGCCTTGACGCCAAAACGGCTTCCTTCCCAGATGACTTCTTTGCCCGGATCACATTTGGTTATGGTGGGCATGACCTTGATCGGCAGGTAATAGGGCCGCATTTGAAAGGTAAAGCAGGTATTTTCGGCCATGCTGTCGCCGGAGATGATACAGCAATTTTCGATCACGGTATTCCAGTTCCGCCAGTCATCCATGGTGGAGAAAACACGCCAGACAACCGGCAATGGTGCATGGATATCTATCCTTTCTTCGATGATCATTGTTTTCTCCTTAAGGTGTCGATTCAGATTCCGACGCGTCCTGAATGCACCCGACGGTCTGTTCGGCAATTTCAAATTCCTCATTGGTGGGGATGACGAGGACTTTTACGGTGCTGTCTTGTGTTTGGATTTCAGATGCTTTTTTGAAGGTGCGCTCGTTTTTTTCCAGATCTATTTTAATGCCCAAATGCTCCAAGTCCTTGCAGGAGCGCTCACGAACCAAAGCCGATTTTTCACCAATACCGGCAGTGAAAACCAGCGCATCCAGCCGGCCCAGAACGGCGAGATAGGCACCGATATATTTTTTGATGCGGTAGCAAACCATCTCGATGGCCAGCTGTGCCCGGCTATCGCCGTCCCCGGCCAGTTTTTCGATCTGGCGCATATCATTGACCCCGCAGATACCTTTCAAGCCGCTGGCTTTGTTCAGCAATGTTTCGACATCGTCTCTGGCCAGACCAGTCTTTCTTTTTAGATAAAAGATGATGGCCGGATCGATATCACCGCTGCGGGTTCCCATGATTAATCCTTCCAGGGGGGTCATGCCCATGGACGTGTCAATGCTTTGACCCGCTTTGACGGCGGCTGCGCTGGCACCGTTTCCCAGATGCAGTGTGATCAGGTTCATTGAATTCAGGGGGCGGCTCATCATT
>CAZJHF010000275.1:1443-5543 GCA_964545505.1 uncultured Desulfobacterales bacterium
TTTGGCAGCCTGTTTGGCAACATAATTGTGAGATGTGCCGTGAAATCCATAGCGACGCACTTGATGGGTTTCGTAAAGATCCTGTGGAATGGCATAACGATAGGCATGTTCCGGCAGTGACTGATGAAAGGCCGTGTCAAACACCGCGACCTGGGGCACATCCGGCGCACTTTGTATGGCCACTTCAATACCCAGCAGATTGGCCGGATTGTGCAGCGGGGCCAGGGGGCTCAAACGGCGAATGGTGTCGATGACCTTTTGGTTGATTAAGGTGGGTTTTCTGAATTCTTCACCGCCGTGAACGACCCGGTGACCGATACCGGACAGTTCCCTGGTGTCTTTAAGGGCGCCGGATTCAGACAGGGCGGCAGCGATGAGCTCAAATCCCGCGCGGTGGTCAACGACCGCATCGATTTTGACGATTTCATCCATCTTGCCCTGAGCGTTGCGTTTCTGATGGATGCACCGGCCCTGTTCTTCGCCGATTTGTTCCACCAAACCGGATGCCAGCACGGCCTTGTCGGTCATATCAAAGAGTCGATATTTAATCGAAGAACTGCCGGAATTAAGGACAAGAATTTTCATGATTTTCTTTCTTTGACAGGATCTACAGGATTTTCAGGATTATTTCTTTCTCACTTCCCGGAAGGAAGTGAGAAAACCCAATCCGCCTGCGGCGGAAAATATCCTTGCCTTTATTGAACTGGACTTATTATTTAATCAGGTTTGCATCCCCGTTACAGAAATACCTTAATATTCCACGCCTTTGTTTTACTGACACCTGAACACTGCTTGGCGCGGCGTAGCTCGTTAGAGCGAAGACGGGACACCTGAAACCGGTACTTTTACTACGACCGGCTGAACCGGACTCTAAATAATGGCAAGCTGCTTACTTGACAAATTGAGCTTGAATGGCCGTAATGGCAACCGTATTGACGATATCCGGGATGGTGCAGCCGCGGCTTAAATCGTTGACCGGTTTTTTTAGACCCTGCAGAATCGGTCCAATGGCCACCGCTCTGGCGGAACGCTGCACGGCTTTATAGAGGTTGTTGCCGGTGTTTAAATCCGGAAAGATAAAAACGGTGGCCTTACCGGCAACCTCACTGTCAGGCATTTTGGTGCGGGCCACACCGGCATCCACGGCAGCATCATATTGAATCGGTCCTTCGATTTTTAGATCCGGCCGGCGCTCCCTGGCGATGCGGGTGGCCTGACGCACTTTGTCCACATCCTGGCCTTTTCCGGATTCGCCGGTGGAATATGAGCACATGGCGATGCGGGGCTCGATGCCATAGATGGCGGCAGTTTCAGCCGAGCTGATGGCGATTTCAGCCAGCTGCTCGGCATCCGGATCGGGATTAACGGCACAATCGCCGTAGACCAGAACCCGGTCGGCCAGACACATCAAAAACACGCTGGAGACAACCGAAAAGCCCGGCCGGGTGCGAATGATTTGCAGGGCCGGTAAAATCGTTTCGGCAGTGGTGTGAATCGAACCGGACACCATACCGTCGGTCAGATCTTCATGCACCATCAGGGTGCCAAAAAAATTAGCATCGCTTACCGTATCTGCTGCCATTTCCGGAGAGATGCCCTTATGCTTGCGCAATTGATAATAGGTTTGGGCAAAATCTGCTTGATAATCGGACGTATGCGGATCGACAATCTTAACCCCATCCAGCGTCAGCCCCAGCATCCCGATTTTGGTATTGATCTCTTCCGGGTTGCCCAGCAGGGTGAGGTCGGCAACACCCCGTCTGAGCAGGATTTCAGCGGCATGCAAAATGCGCTGTTCGGCGCCTTCCGGCAGGACGATATGGCGGCGATCGACTTTGGCTTTTTCGATAAGCTCATATTCGAACATCATGGGCGTGACCCGATTGGAACGCACCACCTCGATGCGATCTTCGAGACGCTGGGTATCGACATGGGATTCGAAAAGACCCAGGGCAGCAGCGATTTTGCGGTCGTTTTCCGGGGGCAGGGTCGGTCGCACCACACCGGCATTTATGGCGGTGGTATAGGTGTCGGTGCCCACACTGATAACCGGGATAGGTGAATATTTTTTGAGGCCCTGTATTAAGCGCTGAATCGGTTTTTCCGGCATCAGACCACCGCTCAGCAGCAATCCGGCAATGTTGGGCGCTGTCTCGGAGACGGTGGTCGCCAGGCTGGCCAGAATCACATCGGCGCGGTCACCGGGGGTAATAATCAGATCGCCGTCCTGAATGCGATCCAAAAAATGCGGAAGATTCATGGCTGCAATTTTAAGGTCCTGCACTTCGCGGTTCAATGCTTTGGGGTCACCCTGCAGAATTTGAGCATTCAGATTGCGGGTAATTTCTCCGACCGTTGGCCTTCCCAGAACAGGTTCCTCAGGTAGAATGTAGATCGAGTCGGCCTTTAAACCTGTTTTTTGAATGCGATCCCTGACTGCCGAGATCTGCTCGGGTGCCATCCGATTAATAATGGTCGCTACGACCGTGCACCTTTTTTCTTCAAACGACTCCAGAGCAACCTGCATGGCGTCAACGGTTTCATCCGGAGATTTTTTGCGGCCGTTGATCAGCGCCAGGATCCCACACCCCAGATTGTTGGCCACTTCAGCATTAAAATCAAACTCAAAGGCGGATGCCACACCGGTAAAATCCGTGCCCTCGCACAAAACAAATTGGCACTTGTTGCTGAGTGTCCTGTAATGATCAAGGACAGTCTTAATGATGGCTTCGATTTTTCCCTCTGCGGCCAGATTGCGGGCATCTTCATGGGTATAAACAAACATCTCTTCGTAAGCCAGATCTAGCTGATAACGCGCTTTTATGAGCCGAATATTGTTGTCGGGCTCCTTTGCGGAAGGTATGACGGGTCTAAAGTAACCCAGCCGACGGATTTTGCGGGAGAGCATTTCCATAATACCCAGGGCGATCACTGATTTGCCGCTACCCGGCTCCATTGCCGCGATATAAAGACGGTCTGCCATTATGCTTTCCTTGTCTGACCAGAGTTGAACTGTGGAGGGCTGAATACCCGATTGAAAATGTTTATCAATTTGTAACTATTCTTGACACTTTGTCAATAACCACACGCTGACCGGCTATAAAAGAATAAGGAGATTTTAAGTCGTGCTTTTTCTACGTTTATCCTTAGACTATACGCACCAACCGATTTTAAATTTCGTAATTTATAGAACCGCTTGGCGAACACTGTTATTTTGGGTCCTTTTTGGGAAGTCCAGCCGTCAACGTATGCATATATGTGATGTTGCACAAGATTAAATCGTTAATAAATGCATTTTATGCTTGCGCTGTTTAATTTATATGATAAAACGAGCGGAATGTTAAAACTATTTGAATTATTGGGAGAAGCCGAATGCTCTGGATAACGTCCTGGCTATCGGATCATACATTTCGGTGAAAGAGGGGGGGAACCATTCATATGGCCGAAGAAAATTCAAGCGAACAAAATCCGTCTGGCGAGATGGCTCTGCCGAAACCCGGAAATCCTTTGACCTGGTTCTTTCATCCTTTTGGCGCCCGCGCCCTGCGGATCAACGGCAACCTGGGCGCCATCGCGATCTTTTTTTTCCGGGCCTTTGTCCTGATTTTTCATCCCAAGCAATTTTACGCCATTATCCAGCAGATCTACTTTATCGGGGCCAAATCGGCCCAGATCGTTATGCTGGTGGGCTTTTTTACCGGCATGGTCCTGGGACTGCAGCTCTACCATGTGCTGGTTAAATTTGGCTCCGTGGGGGTGCTGGGTACCGCCGTTGGGCTTTCGTTGATCAGAGAGATGGGGCCGGTTTTAACCGCCATTATGATTACCGCCCGGGCCGGGTCGGCCATGACCGCTGAGATCGGCATCCAGCGCATATCGGAACAGATCGATGCCCTGTCGACCATGCGCATCGATCCGGTTGGGTATTTGATCAGCCCGCGGATTGCGGCGGCGATCATCAGTTTTCCGATCTTGACCACCCTGTTTGATTTGATCGGCATCCTCGGTGGCTGGGTCAGCGGCTGTCTTTTACTGGGGGTCAATTCCGGGGCCTATTTTTACCGGGTGGTTTCCGCCACCCAGATGGAAGATATCACCGG
>CAZJHF010000276.1:0-5530 GCA_964545505.1 uncultured Desulfobacterales bacterium
ATCACTTGAAGGAAAAAATTAAACGGGAAAGCCGGGCATGCGGGCAACCGGCCGCAAGGTAAGCGCAAGAAGCAGCTCTTTATTTTACAGGGCCTACCGGGTGTCGGCAGCGAGCTATCTGCAGGACTGCTTGAAGCATTTGGCAGTGTAGGGGCTGTCATAACGGTTACCGGCGAAGAACTATGATTTGTTCAGGGTATCGGTAAACATATTTCTGAAAAGATTCGATGGACTGTTAACGAGCCCGTTAAGCCCTTTGAGTCTTGCGATTACTCTCTAATCTGATAAAAATAGATAAACCTCTGAAAAAGTCTTGACAATTTCAGAGGATACTATAAATTTATCCCATGAAACGCAGATTGCTTGAGAGGCTTCGGAGACATCATCCGCCGGAAAAAATGATCTTGTTGCCGGGTCCCAGACAGGTCGGTAAAACGACCCTGGCGCAAATGGCGCTTAAGTCCTGGCCGGATGAAGGAGTCTATCTCAACTGGGATGTCGCAAGCCATCGAAGTCAAATTTTGAGCGGGAAAGATCTGCTGGCAGATTGGCGCAGGCCCGCGAAAAGGCCCATGATTGTTTTTGATGAGCTTCATAAAATGCGCCGCTTCAAATCCTGGTTGAAAGGATTTTATGACGAGTACAAAGATGAAGCCGCTATCTGGGTTACTGGAAGCGGAAGACTGGATTTGTATCAAAAGGGCAGTGACAGCCTTTTAGGGCGGTATTTTCTTTACCGTATGCACCCTTTTTCTATCAGTGAACTGCACGGCACAGAGAATGAAGATGTGTTACCCGATCCGGAGACGGGCTGGAAAATTTTTATAAGTGGTGACCTGGAAAGCGTTGATATAAACCCTTTACTCAACTTCGGGGGATTTCCCGAGCCCTATTTAAAACAGGATAAAAGATTTCACACAAGATGGATTCGATCCAGACGTGAGTTGATCACTCATGAGGATGTTCGGGATTTAACGCGCATCGAAGATGTTGATCGCCTGGAGCACCTTGTCCGATTGTTAAACCCGCGGATTGCATCACCTTTATCTATCAATTCGCTCAAGGAAGATCTTGATGTGGCTTTTGAAACAGTTCGGGGTTGGATTCATACCCTCGAGCGTCTCTATTACATATACGGCGTGCCGCCATACAGCCACCGCCTGCAGCGCGCCATTAAACGCGAGCATAAATTTTATTTTTGGGACTGGTCCGAGGTCAATGAGGAGTCAGCCAGGTTTGAAAATTTTATAATGTCTCATCTGTTAAAGGCCTGCCATACCTGGACTGATTTTGGTTTAGGTGAATTTAAACTTTGGTACATCAGAGATAGAGAAAAACGCGAAGTCGATGCCCTGATTACGCGTGACAACAAACCTTGGCTGATTGTTGAGGTGAAACTGAACGATTTAAATGTGTCAAAATCATTACAGCGTTTCGCAAGGCTGCTTAACTGCAAAAAAATCGCTCAGGTGGTTCGTGCTGAAAATGTCTACCGACAGCTAAAAATCGATTCTCAAATTTGTCATCTTGTGTCTGCCGGTAATTTTCTCAGATGGCTGGAGTAGCATTTACTTATTTACTAGTACTTCATCAGATAGCAACTCCATTACTATAAAAATTATCTATCGGATCATACACTATGACTGAACAAAAAGATTATGAATTTTTGAAAGACACACGGTTTTTGGATGGGATTTCACGGGATGCCGCCGCTGTGATTATGGATTGCTTCGAAAACCGCCAGATCAGGGCCGGGGAAAGATTCATCGAGCAGGGCGATCCGGGTGACCGCTGCTATATCATCCGCAAGGGCAGTTGTGTGGCCAGCGTTGAAAAGCAAGGCGAGTTGCACACCGTAGGCCGCATGCGCGAAGGCGACATCGTCGGTGAGATGGCGATTTTGACCGGTGAGCCGCGCAGCGCCCATGTGGATGCCGAAACCGACATGCAGGTGTGGGCCATTACGCGGGATCAATTTGACGTTATCGTCGAACTGCACCCCGAACTCCGGATGATCCTGACCGATATAATCGCAGACCGCTTCAATTCCCGAAAGTTGACGGCTGAAAGGACCATCGGCAAATACCGGGTTACCGATATCCTGGGCCAGGGCGGTTTCAGCATCGTTTACAAGGGCTTCCATGCCGCCCTGAAGATGCCCGTAGCGGTCAAAATGATGAAACACGATATGGCCATGGACGCCGATTTTTTAAGCAAATTCCACAGCGAGGCCCGAACCATTGCCGCATTCAACCATGAAAACATCATCAAGATCTATGATTTTGAGGAACAGTTTCGCACGGTTTTTATCATTATGGAGCTGGTAGAAGGTGAAACCATCAAAGATATGCTCTCCCGGGAAAAGATGCTGTCTTCCCGGCGTATCATAGATCTGCTGCTCCAGATTTGCACCGGCCTTGACTATGCCCACAACCACGGCATCATCCATCGTGACATCAAATCGGCCAATATGTATGTCAGAAATGACGGCCGATTAAAAATTCTGGATTTCGGGCTTTCGGCACCGGCCGGCACCGAAAACATTGAATTTTTAGGTTCGGTGCCTTACATGAGCCCTGAGGAGATCGAAGGAGAGCCGGTGGATCAGCGCACCGATATCTATTCACTGGGGATTACGGCCTATGAAATGGTCACCGGCCAGAGACCTTTTCCCGAAGATGATTTGCTGGCATTATCGGAAATGCACCTGAGGGAAGACATTCCCGATCCAGCTAAGCTCAGGCCGGATGTCCCCGAAGATCTCAGGCGCTTCATTTTCAAAGCCTGTGCCCGCAAGCCGGCACATCGCTTTCGCAATGTCGATGAGGTCATTCATACCTTGCAACCCCTGGTAAAAGAACTTGGCGTCACACGCCGGCAACTGCCTGCCGGCAAACAGCATATGACCACTTTACACCTTCTGTATGCGGAAGAGCAACGTTTGGCCTTGAAGCAGATTTTAGAAGAGTTCAGCGATAAAGCCGAAAAACTGGGAATTGATTTCAGGTCCGCAGATTTTTCAGATATTTAGGCCGGCACCCAAAGCGGTCGGAACAAAATAACCCCTCCTGAAAGCGACCCGCCCTCTGTCCAGGAAATCGTCCCGGAAGCCGCATTGACAACCTCCTATAAGTACCTACATTTCAAGTTAATCGGTTTTGCATGAAAATTAATGAGATGAGCTTTTTATTTAAAACAGTCTCAATCAACCTCAGTTCCAAGCCAGAAACACTAACAAGTATAAAGGTTAATATCTTATCGCATTAATTTTCATGCAAACTTCAGCAATATGGGTATATTTCGCGTATTGATCAAAGTCCCTTCAGGTTAAAATACAGAATGAATATTTTTTTGCTCAGTCTTGGGTGCGCCCGAAATCAGGTGGACAGCGAAATCATGCTGGGCCGCATCAAAAAGGCCGGCTGGACAATCGTTGAAGATCCCGAGGATGCAGACGCCATTGTGGTCAATACCTGCAGTTTCATCGAGGATGCCGCCGATGAAAGTATCGAGATGATTCTGGAGCTGGCTCATTACAAACAGACGGGCCAATGTCAACGCCTGATTGTTGCCGGCTGCCTTCCGGAGCGTTACCGCGATCAAATTGCCGACCAACTCCCCGAAGTGGACGCCTTTATCGGAACCGGGGCCTTCGATCGCATTGTAGAGGCCATTGAAGGATCAACACTTTCCGGTGGATGTCTGCTGCCGGACCCATCGACCATTTTACCCCAGGAAAAAAATGCGCCACGCACCCTGAGCGCCGCGCATATGGCCTATCTTAAGGTTGCCGAGGGCTGCAGCCAGAAATGCACCTACTGCATCATTCCCAAACTGCGCGGTAAAAAAAGAAGCCGGCCGCTGCAGGAGGTTATCACCGAGGGCCAGGACCTGCTCGCAGCCGGTGTCAAAGAGCTGGTCCTGGTGGCTCAGGATACGACCTCATATGGTAAAGATTTGCAGCCGCCGGCATCTCTCAGCCAGCTGGTCGAAAATCTGGCCGGCCTGCCGTTACAGGACGGGGCAGGTCCCGGCGCCTGGGTCCGCGTTCTTTACGGGCATCCGGAAAGCATCGATGATGCTTTTATCAAAACAGTTGCATCGCATCCCAATATATGCTCTTACTTTGACATCCCGATTCAGCACGTCAGCAACTCCATCCTCAAAAAGATGGGCCGCAAGTATAATCAGAGCGACCTCAAGAGACTTTTTGATAAAATTCGCGAAAAGGTCCCGGGCGCCTCTTTGAGAACGACCCTCATTGTGGGATTTCCCGGAGAGAGCGAAAAAGATTTCAATGCGCTGCTGCGTTTCGTGGAAAGCACCCAGTTTGATCATCTGGGCGTTTTCCTTTATTCAGATTCCGAGGATCTTCGGTCTCACCGTTTTCCCGATCACATAGCGGCCGAAGTGGCTCAGGAGCGCTATGACCAGCTGATGTCATGCCAGATGGACATATCCGCTCGAAATTACCAGCAATATATCGGTCAAACATTGCCGGTTTTAGTCGAAGAGCCGGTGGAGAAAAATTTGTATGCCGGCCGGACGCCATTCCAGGCGCCGGAGGTCGATGGCATGACCTACATTAAATCCGGCCCCGGGCAGCCGGCCCCGGCAATCGGATCATTTTCACAAATCAAGGTAAGCGATGCAATGGAATATGACCTCATAGGAGATGCCGTATGAAGGACCTCAAAAAGCGGATTCTGACGGAAAACCAGGCAGACCTCGATGAAATCGAAAAACAGTTGTCAGAGAATTTAAAACCTTACCTTGATCTGGTGTCCGAAGTCGCCAACCATATTTTGTTTGCCGGCGGCAAGCGGCTGCGGCCTTTGCTGCTGGTGTTGGCCGGTAAAATCTGCGGTTATAGCGACAAATATGCCAAGATCGTTGCCTCAGCCATGGAATACCTGCATGCCGCCACGCTTTTGCACGATGACATCATCGACGATGCAGTTCTGCGGCGGGGCAAAACCGTTGCCCACTCGGTGTACGGCAATGCCGTCACCGTACTGGTGGGAGATTTTTTGCTTGCCCGGGCCCTGACCATCTGTGCGGATTCCGGCAAAATTAAAGTCATTCATATCATTTCTGATTTAACCGAGAACATGTCCACCGGCGAAGTCCATCAACTGATGCGCAAAGGCGATGTCACGCTCACCGAAGAAGAATATATGGAGGTCATCCGTCGCAAAACAGCCGTTCTTTTCCAGGCCGCCTGCACGGTCAGCGCGGTCATTGCGGAGGCGCCCCCTGAAAAAGAGCAGGCACTGTCCGATTACGGCTATAATCTCGGGCTGGCTTTCCAGATGATTGACGATCTTTTTGACTACACCATGGATACCGCCGCTCTGGGAAAAGAGGTCGGGGCGGACCTCAAAGAAGGCAAATTGACGTTGCCGATTATCGAGGCCCTCAAGCAGGCCGATTCCGCTGATCGTGATCAAATGGTCAAAATCATCCATAATGAAGATTTTACCGATGATGAGTTTAAAGGCCTGGTGGCGTTGTTGCATAAAAATGACGG
>CAZJHF010000277.1:0-5526 GCA_964545505.1 uncultured Desulfobacterales bacterium
CCGTTGGTTTTCATTCCGCTATTTGATTCAGCGATAAAACTGCAATGAAAACCAAATGAAATGCTCTAAAATTGGTGATTAATTTTTTCTCTTAATAGATGGGAGCAGCGGAACGTCACCACTCGGCGCTGATCAAGTAACATGTCCGCTCCGGTAGCAGGGTTTCTCCCGCGACGCTGATTTGTTGCCTTGACGCAAAACTTTCCGAATCCGCTGATCAAAACATCTTCCCCTTTTTCAAGATTGTTTTTAATCAGTTCCAGCAGCGTTTCAAGCAATTCGGCGGATTTGTTTTTAGGGTATCCAAGTTGCTCATGAACGGCATCAACGATCATTGCTTTTGTGAGTGTCATAGATCACCTGCTCCTCCGAAGCGTTAATGACTTGAGTAATTTTGCACGAAATTGCTATCTTATATAGATGGTATTTGTCAAGAAATATCTTAAATTTAAGCAAATATTTGTTTGTTCTCTGCGAAAAGTATGCCAGAAGAAAAGTAAAATTTGAAAAAAAATGAAAAAATAGTGCCTATATTTTCAGCGGGTACCGATTAGCAACTGTATTTTTTAATGCAAAGAGATGGGCGGCGATGGGTGATCCGGCTCCAGCATTATTTGGGGTTTACCCTAATTCGCTTTTTATTGGCTTCATATGTTTTGGGACCGATTCCAGGAACCTTAATGAGATCTGCGGGCAGGCGGAACGGACCGTTTGTTTCTCTGAACTTGACGATCGCAGCGGCTTTCTTGGGGCCAATACCTTTCAACTGAACCAATTCTTCGACTGATGCAGCGTTGATATTTATTTTGGTATTATCGTCGGCCAGCAAACCCGATAGATTCAGGCAGATCACAACCAGGATCAGGATCATTTGAAAAAAGGCTTTTCCCTTCCGCATAAGACACCTCCGTTGAGAGCAGTTTATAGGAGTCGTTAAAAGAAACACTTTTTATACACTGATGCTGCCATTTACGATGGGAGCCCCACAATGCGGAACACTAACCAATTACCCCGCACAAAAATGAATCAGCCACCCGCCTGCGACGGGTAGCTGATTTTCGGAGCGCTCACATGATGGAGTATGGCGCTTATTGCGCAATGATTTGATCTTTGATTTTAGCAAAGGTGCGGAACCCGATTCCCGGAACATCCATCAGCTCTTCGGTCAGTTTGAAGGGGCCGTATTTATGACGATGCTCGATAATTCGCACTGCGTATTTGGGACCGACATTCTTTAATTGAGCCAGTTCCTTGGCAGAAGCAGTGTTGATATTTATTCTCTCGCTTTCCTGTGCCCACACCGAACCGATACAAACAAAAGTGATTAACAGGATCACAATACCCGACCTCAATAATGGAAAACGACTCATATTTCAATCACCCCCAGACGCTCAAGATATGCATATTTTAGCTGATGCACACCGGGGTCGCAATACGGCAACTGTCGTATTTTTTTTAGTACTTTATGGGCACGCTTCTGTATGAGTATTAGGAAAGAAGAAGGGACACATGCATTCTGTAATGAAAAAGTACTACCCCCCCCCATTGGGTGGCATTCGTTATTCGTTAACCGTTATTGGTTTAGACAAATAAGATTTTTACAAATCGAGTCACTTTTCAAAATTCTACAATTATATCGATTTTATTCGAATAACAAATACCGATCAACCATCCGTTGGGCGATTGCGCTCAATGGACAGGGGTACACCGGCTTTATAACAGGTCCCCGCCCCTTTCAGGCTGTAACGGGTCACAGATGAAGGGATGAGCACAGAAGCGCCCTGCGGCAGCTCGGTTTCAATCTGAGAATCGTGCTCGGCGATCGTCAGGTTTCCGTGTGTGCAGATGATAATTTCTACGCTGCGCTGCGGTGGGCTGTGATAAACGCTGTCCTTGTTCAGGGTAATAGCCGACAAAACAAATTCTTTAGCTGGACTGGGGTAAATCAACTCATTGGCGCCCGAAGTCTGAGGTGTCAGGAGCGTGATGTTTCGACCTTCAAAATTCAATGTGCGCAGCAGCTCCGGCACATCCACGTGTTTGGGGGTCAGTCCGCCACGCAGGACATTATCGGAATTCGCCATCAGTTCAATGCCCAGCCCTTCCAGATAAGCATGGAGTTCACCGGCATCTAAATAAATGGCCTGACCCGGTTCTAGACAAATCAGATTTAAAAATAAAGGTGAAAGTACACCGATATCCTCAGGATAATGATTGGCCAGTTTTATCATCCACTGAAATTCCGGACGATCACGAGTATGATTGTGTGCTTTTTTGAGCGCTTGATCAATAAGCCGTTTTTTCTGATCCTGACTTAAAGACATCAAGGATGTATAAAATTGCTGGAGCCCATGCGCCGTCGGAACTTGCTCTAATTCGATCAGCATATCATTGAGCACCTTTAGGTTCAGTTGATGCAGGTTGGTCAGGATGTTCGCAATCTTTCGGAAACGGCTTAATGCCCAAAAACGGGTTACCGCGCAGATGCATTCGGGTTTGTGATTGTCATCTCGATAATTGCGTTCGGCGGCATCCAGAGGGATGTTTTGCTTATTCTCGCGCTGAAAGCCAATTTGTGCCTGGTGTTTGTTGGGATGGGCCTGAATCGAAAGTGGCTTTGCGGCTGCAAGGACTTTGAACAGAAACGGCAGCTGATTATGGAATTTCCTGGCAACCGTCTTTCCCAGGATATCATCAGGATCCCGGGATATCAGCTGTTGCAGTGAAATCCAGCGGCCGTTCTGGTGGGCTAAGGACGGGGCTTTGGGATGCGCCCCCATCCAAAGTTCCGCCTGGGGTCGCTTCCCGGTATTCGTGCGACCTAACAGCTCTGGAATCGCTCGCGTCGAACCCCAGGCATATTCCTGAATCGAATTTTTTAATAAACTGATGCTTGCCATTTTTGTGCTCCGTTTTAAGGCTGCGGTTAGATGCTGCGATGGCATACCCGTTATTATGACCGTCCGGGGCAGCTATGTCAAAAAACGCAAAACCGTCTATCTATCAATTTTTAACAAAAAATTCTTTTTGCAGCCGCTGCGCCAACCCATTGATAATAAATCAGAAATTTTCAAAGGCTTGACCAAAACCCATTTTTATAATATAAATAATAATAATAAGTAGTTAGTTAGATTACAATCATAAATGCGGATATTAAGCCTCAGAACTCATTTCAATCGCCAAAAGTCAACTAAATTCTAAAAAATATATATATGATTAACATTGAATCTTCGGGTATTACTGACATCGGCAGAAGAAGAGAACTGAATGAAGATTCTTTTTTCTACGATGACGGTATGGGGCTTTACGTGGTGGCAGACGGCATGGGCGGGCACAATGCCGGTGAAGTGGCCAGCGAGCTGGTTGTCAGAACCATCCGTGACTACCTGAATCAAAACACCGCCCAGGACACATTGCAGGATCCGATCAAAGCCGAAGACAAATTGTCTGAAGATGCCCGCCGCCTGCTGACCGGCATACATCTGTCCAATCATATCGTCCATCAGGCAGCCCTGAAAAATGAGGACTATAAGGGCATGGGGTCAACGGTTTCTGCCGTATATCTGACCGACAGAACCTTTATCGTGGCCAATGTGGGCGACAGCCTGGTCTACTTGATACGGGATGGTAAAATTAAGCTGCTCTCTGTACCCCATACACTGGTAGCAGAGCAGGCTGAGCTGGATCCGGAAAACGCTGAATTATTATGGAATGACTTTAAGCACGTGCTGACCCGTGCAATGGGCGTTGACAAATTCGTAAAGGCCGACATAAAGGAGATGCCGTTCTTCAAGAACGATATTCTGGTGATTAGTTCTGATGGACTAACCGATAAAGCAACTCCAGAAGAAATTCTTGAACTGGTCGATGATCAACGCTCAGATCTGGCCTGTCAAAAACTCGTCGATCTGGCAAATGCCCGGGGTGGTGAAGATAATATTACCGCAATTGTGCTCAGAATTAAATCCGGCGCAAACAATAACGGTGGCATTTCTGGTCGCTTCAAAAACATATTCAAAAAACTTTTTTACACCCATTTGCAGCCGAAAAATAAATAAGTCGAACTGACCTATGCCAAAGATCACGCTTAAATTCAAAGAAAATGTTTTAGCCGATTATCATTTGCCCCCGGGATGTTCCCTAAAAATCGGACGTCGCAAAGACAACGATATTGTTGTTGATAATCTGGCTGTATCCAGCCACCACGGCAAAATCGATTCGGCCGGCGATGGATTTGTATATATTGATTTGAAGAGCAAAAATGGCTCTTTTATTAACCAGCAACTGGTCAGCTCGCACTGGTTGCAGGACGGTGATGTCATTTATATTGGCAAGCATTCGCTTACCTTTGCATATTTTGAAAGTGAAGTGCGCCCGGAAGACAAAGAACAAAGCGAAATGGAAAAAACCATGGTTATGGACACCAATGAGTACCGATCCATGGTGAACCCAAAAGACCCCCAGCCGAAAACGGTTTCTCAGCCGAAATCGAAACCAGCTGAGAACAGCAATAAAAAGCCGGTCCGAGGATACATTACCTATCTGACCGGTGGTGAAGGCACACTGGCCCTCAAACAAAAGGTCACCAAAATTGGCAAGGATGCGTCCAGTGATATCGTCATCAAGGGATGGAAAATTGGAAAAACGGTTGCCACCATCAGTCGCACCCGGGAGGGCTATTATTTTAGCTATGTGAACGGCCTGGCAAAGCCCAAGATCAATGATAAAAAGACATCCAACAAACCGATCAAACTAAATGAGCTGGATATCATCCAGATTGGTTCCATCAAATTACAATTTATCGGTAAAAAGCCCAAAAGACAAAAAGCCCCCTGAGCCCTTTTGGGTGGCATTTTTTTGTCCGGCGAATCACCGCTAAGACGATCCCTCAACGCCATTGACCTGCCGCGATGTTGGTGTTCCCCGTAAGTTTTCAATTACTGATGATCTGCCGCTAGCGATCTCGCAGTTGACCAAAGAATTTTTCCCAATCGTCGCTTGACGAGCGATAGTATTCGAGATACCAATTTTATAGTGGTTGTCAAAAAAACGTTTCGATTGCGTAACGTTTTTTTGCTACAACACTTATGCCGCCATCTTTTTTTGCGTTATTCCGAACATTATTATGACAAGCGGTATAAACAGTTTGTGATTGATTCAGCCCCAATTCCAGAAAGGCTTTGTTTGCATATCAAAATCCAATGAAAATCGCCTTCATTCATTATCATCTTAAAACCGGCGGCGTGACCACCTGTCTGAAGCAACAGGTAAAAGCACTCAAAAGCCATTGTGATACGTGCGTCATCACCGGAGAGCTGCCGCCCGACAATTTTCCGGCAAAAACCATTTATGTGCCTGAATTGGCATACAGCAGTGTATATCGTAAGCCGTATGCTCCCGAAAAGGTCGCCGCAACGGTAATCCAGAAAATTCGGACTCACTTTGACGGCCCCTGTGACATTGTACATGTACATAATCCGTTGCTGGCAAAAAATTCAAAATTTTTAAGGTTTTTAGAGCTGTTGC
>CAZJHF010000278.1:0-5517 GCA_964545505.1 uncultured Desulfobacterales bacterium
CTATAAAGTTGACAGTTTTTTCGACGGTGAGATGCTCAAGCTCAGTTGTAAGTTCGATCAACCCATCTAGTTTTTAATCCATAAATGGCCTTTTTGCCGCTGAGCTGTGTTCTCCGCAGGTTTATGACCTCAACGTACTACAAGTACGCCTCGATCATAAACCCTTGTGCGGCCGTGCTCAACGACAAAAATCCTCATTTCTGAATTAAAAACAGGACTTTAATTTTTAAGAGGTTGTAGCGAAAAACAGATCCATGCTCGAGAAACTGATAATCGAATAATTTTCTATGGCTGTTGGCTATTCGCTTCTGGCCAATTCTAATCGTCACACGGAGCGCGCAACTCGCAACCATTGAACATTAAACCCTGAACCTCTGAACCCTGGAACCCTAAACCTTGGAACCCGACAATTGACATGTTAGGAATTTGAAATGACGACCCACGAAATCACTTTTTTGCCGCATGAAACAAAGATTGCCGTGCCCGACGGCGAAACCCTTATTCATGCTGCCATGGAAGCCGGTGTGCATATTAATGCCTCCTGCGGCGGGGAAGGTGTCTGCGGAAAATGCCGCGTCCGGATCGAAGAAGGAAAAGTGGATGGCGGCATAAGTGAAAAAATCAGTGCGCAAGATCAGGACAAGGGCTTCCGACTGGCCTGTCAGGCCCGGGTGAAAAGCGATTTGACCGTGCGCATCCCGGTTGAGTCCGCCATGGATGCCAGTGCGCTGCGCACCCAGATGGCGCCCCGTAAAACCGCCCACATCAAGGAAATGAATTTTGATGAGCTGAAGGAAAAGGGCCTGTTTGTGGCGCCGGTGGAAAAAAAGTTTTCACAGCTGCCGGAACCGACGTTGCAGGACAACCTGTCGGATATCACCCGTCTGATCAGTTATCTAAAGGCACAACATGATGAACATCGTCTGGATGTGGCGCTTTCGGTTATTCGTAAAATTCCGGATATCCTCCGCCAAAAGGATTTTGAAGTAACGGCCACCCTCGTGCGCCCGGTACGCGATATCGGCAAAACCCGTTTGATCAATGTTCAACCCGGCGATACCACCCGTCGCAGCTATGCGATTGCGATGGATATCGGGACGACCACCATTTACGGTCAGGTTATTGATTTGATCAGCGGTGCTGTACTGGCCGAGCACGGCGAGTTCAACGGCCAGATCAGTTACGGTGAAGATGTCATTACCCGGATCGTATATGCCGAAAAGCCCGGTGGTTTGCAGCGCTTGCATGAAGTGGTGATGAATACGATCAATAAAATATTGGACAAGATTATCAAAAAATCCGGCATCGATCATGAGGATCTATCCACGATTACCCTGGCCGGCAACACCACCATGACCCAGCTGATGCTTAAAATTAATCCACGATATATTCGACGTTCACCGTATGTGCCGGCGGCAACGCTGTATCCGCCCACCCGGGCCAAGGATCTGGGAATGGTCGTCGGTGATCACGTATCGGCTTTGGTTTACCCGGCGGTTTCCAGCTATGTGGGCGGCGATATTGTGGCGGGTGTGATGGGATCTGGCATTTATCGAACTGACAAACTAACCCTCTATATGGACGTGGGGACCAATGCCGAAATTGTGATCGGCAACCAGGACTGGCTGGCCTGTGCCGCCTGTTCGGCCGGGCCGGCCTTTGAAGGCGGCGGTCTTAAGTATGGCATGCGCGCGGAAAAAGGGGCCATCGAAGATTTTTCCATTGATCCGATGACATATGAACCGATGATCATCACCATCGGCAACGTTCGTCCCAAAGGCATTTGCGGATCTGGGTTGATCACCATGGTGGCCACACTGTTTGAGGTCGGCATCCTCAACAATCTGGGAAAATTTAATCGGGATCTGGCAACCGACCGCATCCGTGAAAATGAGGGAGTTTACGAGTATGTGCTGGCTTGGAAGGATGATACCCAAATCGATCGTGATGTCGTTCTGACCGAAATCGATATCGAAAACCTCATCCGGGCCAAGGGCGCCATTTACAGCGGCTGCATGACCCTGCTGACCGAAGTCGGCATGAACCTGCAGGATATTGAACACATTATCCTGGCCGGCGGTTTCGGCAGTTACGTGGACCTGGAAAAAGCCATGGTGATCGGGTTGCTGCCCGAAATGGATCCCGCCAAGGTCACCTTTATCGGCAACGGCTCGTTGATGGGAGCCCGCATGAGCAGTTTGACCAACCGAATTCGCAAGGATGTGGTTGAGGTGACAGAAAAAATGACCAATTTTGAATTATCCGACACCCCGTCTTACATGGATAATTATATCGCCGCCTTATTTTTGCCCCATACCGACATCAATCAATTTCCGGTTTTAAAAGGCCGCCTGGAAGCCCGTCAGAAAAACGGATAATGAATCGGATTTATTAAGAAATTTCGATTTAGTGAAGCTCCGCTCTTGACAAAGCCATCCACCCCAGATAAATAGCAATATTCTGCATTTAGCTTATGATGGGGGGACCGTTGGTCGTTTCAAAACCGCGAGCGGAAGTCGACATCCGAATCACCGATTTGAGGTATGATGTTCTCCCCTCAACCTGCAATAAAGACACTATATCTACCGTCTGTAGATTCAAAAAAATGAATAAAAAATGAAAGGGGGATTGATAAAATCGTGAGCACCCGTGCTGGTTTGCTCTGATGAGGATGGGGGTACGTTAAGAGAAGTAATTACTATTAATCACCTCAATAGCTGTTGGAAAGAGACAAGGAGGTAACATTGGGTTTTGAATTCACGAAAGAAAAATATTCCGGCGCAATTAAGGAAATAACTTTAGGACAGGGAGATAAGGCTGTCACGGTCGGTGGCGCCGCCTGCTACCCGTTTTATAATTTCGAAGGCGAAATGCCCCATAAACCCAGGATTGCCATGGAAGTATGGGATATGGAACCGGAGGAATGGCCCGAAGCTGCCATCAGCCCGTTTAAGGATGTTATAGCGGATCCGGCGGCCTGGGCCAAAAAATGTGTTGACGACTACGGGGCGGATATGATCGTGCTGCAGTTAAAAAGCACCGATCCCAACGGCAATGACGCCGGCGCCGACGAGGCGGCTGCTACGGTCAAGAAGGTCCTCGACGCCATCGACGTGCCGCTGGCTGTCTGGGGCACTGCCAATACGGAAAAAGACGAGGAAGTGCTCAAAAAAATTGCCGAGGAATGTCAGGGTAAAAACCTGATTCTGGGCCCCGTGGAAGACAAAAATCATAAAGGCATCGGCGCGGCTGCCATGGGTTTCGGGCATACGATTATTTCTTCGTCACCCATCGATGTGAACCTGGCCAAACAGTGCAACATTCTGTTGGAAAACCTGGGAGTCTCGATGGACAAACTGATCATCGATCCGACCACCGGTGGTCTGGGCTACGGTCTGGAATATTCCTATTCGGTCATGGAGCGTATCCGCATGGCGGCGCTGGCCCAGGGAGATGACAAACTGCAGCTGCCCCTGATCAACAATCTGGGCAATGAGGTCTGGAAATGTAAAGAAGCCAAACTGCCGGTGGACGAGGCGCCGACTTTGGGCGATCCTGAAAAACGCGGCATCTTAATGGAAGCCGTTGGGGCCGTTGCTTACCTGATGGGCGGATCCGATGTGTTGATCATGCGCCATCCCGAATCGATTCGGCTGGTCAAATCCTATATCGATCTGGTGTATGAAGGCGGTGTGGCCACCGATGTGCCCGGCATTAGAAAGCAACTGGATGATGTGGATATTGATCTGCTGGCGCTTTCGCCGGAGCCGGATCTGACCATCGAAGAAGAAAAGAAGGCCGCACCGGCCAAAAAGGCAGCGGCTCCGAAACCGGAGGGAAAAGCCGCTCCGGCTGCGAAAAAGGAAGCGGCACCCGAGCCGGAGAAAAAGGTAGCGGCAGCGGCTGAGCCGGTAGTTGCCGAAGCGCCCAAAGTCGCACCTGCTGTGGATGCCGCCGCGCAGGCCGAAGCGGCTGCCAAAACTGAAGCTAAAGCCAAAGCCGATGCCGAAGCACAGGCCAAAGCAGCGGGAGAGGCCAAAGTCAAGGCCGAAGCCGAAGCGGCAGCCAAAGCTGAAGCCGAAGCCAAGGCCCTGGCCGAAGCGGCTGCCAAAAAGGCTGCTGAGGAAAATGCCAAGATCGAAGCCGAGCTTGATGGGGTCAGGCAGAAGCGTGCCAAAGAACGCGCCGATCTGGTAGCGCAACGTGCCGCCGCTGAAAAGAAGGCGGCTAAAAAGACACCGGCCGCCGTGCAGAAATCGAAAGTGGACAAAATGATCGATAACCTGAATTGGATCCATAAACGCTAATCATTTTCGGCCGTCGATCGTACCTGATTTAATCCAGCATCGACGGGTAAATTTAATTCCAATCGTGGGGAGGAACCACATATGCCAGAAACAATTGATAAAAAATTAGCAAAACCCGAAAAGGCTAAAAAAGTTGCCGATCCGGTGGCGGCATCGGTTGACATGGCCACTCAACAGATGATCCGGCGCGCCCAGGAACTGGGCGTTGAGACCATTTTTGATCGCGCCGTCACCATGAAACCGTGTAACATCGGGATTCAGGGCACTTGCTGTAAAAATTGTGCCATGGGACCCTGCCGCCTGCCGCTTCCGAAATCCGGAATCGAAGGCGAAGACGAGCGCAAGGGATTATGCGGTGCGACCGCCAACACCATTGCGGCCCGCAATTTTGCGCGCATGGTGGCTGCCGGTTGCGCGGCCCATTCGGATCATGGTCGCAATGTGGCCGAAGTATTTTTGTCGGTGGCCAACAAAGAGACCGGTGACTACAAAATCAAAGATCCCAACAAACTGCTGGCGATCGCCCCCCATTTTGGGGTGGACATCAAAGTCCAAGTTGATGGTGAAGAAGTCGACCGCAACCTGGATGAGATCGCCCTCGAGGTGGCCCAAAAAGCCATGGCCGAATGGGGTAAGCCCGAAGGCGAGCTGGATTATCTCAAACGCGCGCCCAAGCCGCTTTATGAACGCTGGCAAAAGCTGGGCGTGTTGCCGCGCAACATCGATCGCGAAGTGGTGGAAATTATGCATCGCACCCATATGGGTGTTGATCAGGACTACAAAAACATCGTCAAGCAATGCACCCGGGCCGCGCTGGCCGATGGCTGGGGCGGTTCCATGATGGCCACTGATCTGCAGGATGTCATGTTCGGCACGCCGTTTCCGCTTCAATCCGAGGCCAATCTCGGTGTTATGAAAGAAGATCAGGTCAATATCATTATTCACGGGCATGAGCCGGTTCTATCCGAGATGATCGTGGCGGCAGCCCAGTCACAGGAAATGGTGGACTATGCCAAATCAAAGGGCGCCAAGGGCATCCAGCTGGGCGGTATTTGCTGTACCGGCAACGAGATCCTGCAGCGCCATGGCGTACCACCGGCGGGCACCTTTCTGCAGCAGGAGCTGGCCATTGTGACCGGCGCCTGTGATGCCATGGTGGTTGATGTTCAGTGTGTTTTTCAGAACCTGGCCAATGTGGCCAAATGCTTCC
>CAZJHF010000279.1:0-5485 GCA_964545505.1 uncultured Desulfobacterales bacterium
AACTGGAACACCCACCTGGTGCGCCCGCCGGGCAGTCTGCCGGAAGACCAGTTCCTGTCCCGCTGTATCAAATGCAGTCAATGCATGCGTATCTGCCCGACCAATGTCATCCATCCGGCCGGCTTGACGGCCGGCCTGGAAGGTCTGTGGACGCCGGTGCTCAATTTTAGAATCGGCACCAGCGGCTGTCAGCACAATTGCATTGCCTGCGGCAATCTTTGTCCGACCGCTGCGATTCGACCGATCAGCCTTGCTGAGCGTCAGGGGCTCGACCGATATGCCGCACTGGGCCCCATTAAAATCGGCACCGCCTTTATCGATCGGGGTCGCTGTTTGCCCTGGGCGATGGACCGACCCTGCATCGTCTGCCAGGAAAATTGTCCGGTCAGTCCTAAGGCCATCTTCACCCGGGAGCTGTTTAACGTTGTCCGGCTCCAACAACCACTGGTTGTTAAATTTGCTGATGCGACCCGGATTCATTTTCAAACCGATGCCCTGGTTGCCAATCGATACGCCACCGGTGATTATTTTTGTGTGGACCCGGAGAGACCGGACCGGCAAAGGCGACCTATCCTCGCCAACACAAGCAGCAGTTTGACGGTTGATGCAAAATACCCATTTGAACCGCCACCGGCAATTCAAAAACCGGTATTGATTCAAATACGGTTGCAGCAGCCCTACGTCGATCCCCGGCTGTGCATTGGCTGTGGCGTCTGCGAGCATGAATGCCCGGTGCGCGGCAAACGCGCTATACGGGTGACGGCAGAAAACGAGTCGCGCTCGCGCAAACATGCACTGATTCTCTAATTTCTGGAAACTAATGCGGAGGAGTATTTGATCATGAAGAATAAATCATCGAAATATACACGTCGAGATTTTTTAAAAACCGCCGGCATCGCCGGAGTGGGCTCGGTTGTGGCCCCGGTCACCAGACGGGCATTCGCTTCTGAATTGCAGAATATCATTGCCACCCGCCCTTTTGGCAAAACCGGGCAGCAAGTCTCCGTATTGTCTTTGGGCGGAATGTTCGATATTGGATCCAATCATCTGATGCTCAAACAGGCCATTGATTGGGGCGTGACATACTGGGATACGGCCCACAGTTACGGCGGCGGACGGAGTGAAAAAGGGTTTGGCAAGTATTTTGCCAAATACCCGCAGGATCGTCAGAAAATATTTCTGGTCACCAAATCCGGTGCCTGGAGCATCAAGGGCATGACGCGCGAACTGGATGAATCCCTTGAGCGCTTGCAAACCGACTATATTGATCTTTTCTTTGTTCACGGTATCAGCAGCATCAGCGAAATGGACGCCGATACCAGAGCCTGGGCTGAAAAAGCCAAAGCGGCCGGCAAGATCCGGTTGTTTGGATTCAGCACCCACAGTAACATGGAAGGCTGTCTGCAAGGAGCTGCCAACCTGGATTGGATCGACGGTATTATGATGACGTATAATTATCGCTTGATGCACACGCCTGACATGCGGCGCGCTGTCGATGCCTGTGTTAAGGCCGGCATTGGCCTGACGGCCATGAAAACCCAGGGGGGCGGTCAGGTCAGAACCAATTCGGAAATCGAGCTCAAGCTGGCCGGACGCTTTCTGCAAAAAGGATTCACCGACGCCCAGGCCAAGCTGAAGGCCGTTTGGCAAAACTCACAAATATCCAGTATATGTTCGCAAATGCCGAATATGACCATCCTGATGGCAAATGTGGCTGCAGCCCTGGATAAAACCCGGCTGTCGGGTCGGGACAATGATTTGATGCAGCGTTATGCCGCAGAAACGCGCTCGGCATACTGTGCCGGATGTACGCAAGTCTGCCAATCGCAGGTGGACGGAGAGGCCCCCATCGGCGATGTGATGCGCTGTTTGATGTACGCCAACAGCTACGATGACAATACACTGGCGGTTGAGGAATTTAATAAAATTCCGCCAAGCGTTCAATTGCGCCTGACGCACCTGGATTATTCAAAAGCAGAGCGCCAATGCCCGCAGGGACTGCCGATTGCAAGGCTGATACAGGAAGCCATAAAGAAGCTGGCCACGTAAAACAGGTTGAGGCGCAATTTATTGTTAAAACGACTTTATATGCAAATCGCTATTGTGGCATTGAATTAAAAAAGCTGTTTACTCACCACGAAGAACACGAAGCGGTTTGTTATTTAATCTTTTTCTTTGTGCCCTTCGTGACCTTCGTGGTAAAAATCTGTAGCGCTGAAACTCTTGGTCCAAGATTGAGCGTCGGGTTAAACCAGCGCTGCGACAAGCATTGATACCTGATTTTTGCACGAGTCGGAGGCTTCCATAGACAAGGCACTTAAGGGCAAAGCCATAGTCGTCCTATGCTTTGGCCTTAATAACGCAGCATATGGGAGCCTCCGGTTCGCCGCGTTGTTCCAAGGGTGAAAATAGATGAGAAATAAAAAGATTATTATCCGATTTACTTTTTAAGTGAATGATTCTCATCTATTTTCATGTAAAATTCAGGTATGATAACATCGCAGCATGTTTTGCGCTTCGGCTATCATTTCATCCCGCAAGATGGCCGGTCGCAGCACCTCGGCCTTGCCGCCCCAGCTCATCAGCCAGTATTTGATTTCATCGGTGCCGGCCACCCGGGCCTCGAAAATTACGGAGCCGTCCTTTTGGGGCTTAATTTTCTGGGTAGAATGCCAGGTTTTTTCCTTGATGTAACCGGCGACTTCAGGTGCAAAACGAATTCTGACGTTCTGGGGCTTGCCGTGAAACACCCCAAAGCTGGTCTGCATAAAATCTTCCACCTTAAAATCTGCGGGCATCTCAAATGGTTCATCTGTCAATCGCAATGATTTGATGCGATCCAGTGCAAAAATACGGACATCTTTCCGCAGACCGCAATTTCCAACCAGATAAAACGCGCCATCGAAAAACCAGATTTTATATGGGGCCACCTTACGACGCGTCTTTTTTTTGCGGCTCATGGTATAGTAGTCAATTTCAACCATCTGACGATCAACCGTTGCCTGACTGATTCGGTCGACCACATCAGGCAATTGGTCATACCGTTTATAAGGCTTTGAGCCGATCTCTAAACTTTGCTCGATCTTTTTCAGGTATTGAATCGTCTCGGCCGGCAGCATCGCTTTAATTTTTTGGAAAAAGGACTCCAGGGATTCATAAAAAACCGTATCCTTTAAAACCCGCATCAACCCCCGGCTGAAATACAGCGCCATGACCTCGGTCAGGTCCAGCGGGATCGGGATATCCTGCCGGGCACTGTCCAGAATCGACCACAGATTTTTACCATCCACCCGGTCAGTAAAAATCGGGAAACCGGCCAACTGCAACGCTTCAAGATCTCGATATACCGTCCGCCAGTGGTAATCAAGCTCCCGGGCCAGATCGGCAGCTGATTTTCCTCTGCGTGATGCAATTAAGCTTTGCAAAATGCGCCACTGTCTGGCCAGTTGATCTCCCCGCGCCATTAATATTCTCCCATTGTATATGTCATTAGTAAAATTATCGTCTGTGTGAATAAAGGCAGATCACGTCATCAGGTTAGCCGGGTTGAGCCGGCCAAAGGTCCCCGTGAAACGGGATTTAGCCCGTTGAGACCTTTAAAAATTGAATGCTATAAAATTTTAGCGTCAACCGGCAAACGGGCTTAACGGGCTCAACCTGTAACCGTGAGCAGTTAAACCTGCTTTTGGCTAAATGGTCAAGCGCCAGGAAAAATTATTTTTTTGTCTGCCTTTTGTCCGTATCTGACAAACGACCATGTTAGTGTTAGATCAAAATGAGGGCGATTTTAAGTGAAAAAGCAAACAAACTACCAATGGGGGAAAAAAAATGACAAAGCACAATTTTAGTCCGGAATATGATGAGTCTTACGAGTACCATGGCAATACGACCATCGAGCTTACGCGCAGACAGGGCGAAATTACCGTATGGCGCGATTGGATCACCTTCGATACGGTTCAAGAAGCTGCTGAATACTTTAATGAGCATTGCAGCGCATTTGAATAATCAGAAGACAGAGGTCAGATGACAGCGGACAGAAGGTTACACAATAGATCCCATATGGTCGGTGCCGGTTGCTTTGCCAAGAGCCAAACCTTACGGCTGCGTTTTTTAAAAGTGCTCGAGGATTTTACCTGGCTCAGGTTTGAAGATTTATGCCCCGCGGCAGAGCGGATGTTTAACAGTGAAAATGTGCGGCGGTTTTTTCATTCGGTGATTCGGTCAGGAACAGGAAGGCCCGATCAAATCGACTGGGCCTTGGAATCGGTTTTAGCTGCGACTGAAATCAATGGTTTTTATCTGGGTATGGACGAACACTCCTTGCACTTAATTGTGTTTTTTCATGATGCCCATAGCCAACCGGCAAACTTGCGCATTCGGCTTGAAAAATTCAGTCAGCTTAAGAAAATTCGTCTGCATTGAAGTTCGGCGCGTTATTCCTCTTTGGGATGGCATCCAATGCAGCTGGATGGTCCGGGATTGGGCAATGGACCGTCAAGCTTTTTCCCGGACATTTCAATTTTCCGGTTTTTAAGCTTCATCACCTTGTGGCAGCCGATGCACGATTCGTGATAGGCTTTTTTAAAATAGCGGATTTCATCAGCCCTCAAAGGCGTTCCCTGTTTGGTTTTGGTAGCAGCCTCTGTCACATCATGACAACCGGAGGTCATACACCCCTGTATTTGAGAAGTGTTGTCCCATTTATGATGACAGGTCTGGCATTCAAAACCAAAATGTCGGGAATGTGGGAAATCCACCGATGCTCTTTTCTGCTCCACGCCATCGGCGGCACCCAGCACGATGGTTCCCATAGGAACACACATATCTTCAGCGTCTTCCTCACCGGATACAACCAGCACCGAGCCAAAAATTATCGCCATCACGATACACAATAGTAAAATAACCACCTTCTGCATATTGGACTCCCTTTTCAATTAGAATACAGGCTTTGATTCAAACAGGTGAAAGGGCAGAAACGACACATACCTGTAACATTTAATCAGCGTCGTCAAATTAAGGTGAAATTAATGCGCTATAAATCAAAAAATTTCAACCCTTAATTTCAATTTTTATTGTTGATGGTTAAATTAAATCGATTTTGGCGTCAAACCCGTGCGGGCAATCCCGCTGAGCTTAATCTGTACAGTGCTCGAATACCGGGCTATGCGCACGGGTCCAAAACGGTGCACCCAGAATTGGACCTGCACCGGCAGACACCACTGCGGGTCAGCAATTGAAGTTGTCCTGTTAAAGAAGAACCCGCGCTGCATAAAACACGAAATATTTGACAATAGATGGATAAATACGCTATAAAGTAATTAGAATCATTACAAATTTTTACTTAAGCGTATTGTGGCGCATTGAGGTAAAACCATAAAAGATGCATACATCGGCACAACACACGTGCATGCGCTTTTGCTTTCCTATCCTAAAGGCAAGCAGGATACGTTTGGGGGAACGTGTAAGCAGGAGGATTAATGGCAAA
>CAZJHF010000280.1:0-5457 GCA_964545505.1 uncultured Desulfobacterales bacterium
CAACCCAGGATCGATTGGAAGGGCTGGCAGCGTTTAAGGAAAAGAGGAAACCAAATTACATCGGCGAGTAGTCTCCTAAATTTTATATAAAAACAGATGAAAATGTTTTTGTTATTTATTTTCGGTAGATTCAAAAAAAAGTCGTGCTCAAAACATTTGGCCCAAACATTAAAGCGGATACGGATCTATTTTATTTTTCATCTATTTTTACCCTTTGGGTTTGGGCTTCGCTTTCAGCTACGCCCCAACAAGTCGGGCGAGCGGGAAGCTCCCATATGCTGCGTTATTAAGGCCGAAGCATAGTCGACGATAGCTTCGCCCTTAAATGCCTTGCCTATGGAAGCCTCCAACTCGTCTAAAATTCAGGAGACCCTATCATTATTGAATTAACATAACCATTATAGCTAAGCCATTTTGAATCGTAAACTCATCATAAGGAGGGAAGAAAATAAAATGACTGAATATGATTACTGGAAGATTTTTCCGAGAATGCCGAAGAAAGTGACCATTGGCGACATTACCGTCAGGGACGGCTTCCAGCATCTGGAGCAATTTATCTCGACCCGGGCAAAAATATTTTATGCCGAAGAGCTCATTTTTGCCGGCTGCCGCAACATCGAAGTGACCAATCTGGGCAATCCCTATCTGATGCCGCAATTCAGCGATGCCGAAGAAGTGCTGGCGCATTTGCGCAACGACCGCTTCAAAAATCGCTGTGCCAAAAAGGGGGTTAATTATGACGATCTGTGCATTACGGCAGTGACCATCCGAGAGGGTGGTGTGGATCGGGCCATCCGGCTCAAGGAACAAGGAGTCGGTCCGGATCGCTGCCTGATGATGGTTTCCACCGAGGAGGAGCATCATTTCGCCAATTCAGGAACAACCCTGCCCGAGTATTGGAAGGAAGCAGAGCGCTGCATCAAAAAATGCACCGATGCCGGACTAAAAATGTGCGGCACGGTCAGCACCATCTGGGGCAGCCCGATTGCCGGTGCCACCGAGTTGCAGGATGCCGTTGACTTCACCAAACGCTGGCTGGAAATCGGTGCCACCGACATCGAGCATGCCGACCATGACGGCAGCGCATCCGCTCCGGAGGTGTATCGGTATTTTTCGATGATCCTGGATCAAATACCGGATACCGCGCTGCACATCGCCCATTTTCATGAAACCAAACGGGTGGCTTCGGCTTCGGTTTTGGCAACCCTGCAGGCCGGCATCACCCATTTTGAAGCCACGCTGGGCGGCATGGGCGGACAGCCGGCTAATTTCCTGGATGATTGCCCGGTGCCGGGAACCGGTGAATACTATTATGAAGACCCCCGCTTTGTCGGATTGACCTGCCTGGAAGATATGCTGGTTCAAATCGACGAGATGGGCATCGAAAATGGCTACAATGTTGATCGAGTTTTATGGCTGGGGCGCCAGATGGAGCGCACCGTCGGCCATCGCCTGCGCAGCGAAGCGGCCATCAATGGTAGAACATTGACGGAAGGCCATCCCAAATTTGCCCGGCCGGGGCTTAAGAATTTAAAGGAAAAAATAGGGGAAAAGCCCGATCAGAGCTTTCCTTCGGAATGGGATGCGGAGCCCGTATTACCAGAGCAATACCGACCTTAGCCTAAATCGTGCGTTTCAAATTTAAAAAGGGAACAAAATTTAGTATTTTGTAGGTATTTCATCATTCTAAATTTTTTAATTTGAAACCCTGCGGGCTTGCCGATCTTACCACATCTACTGTGTTAGATGGTGTTCCGCATAGTACACTATAGCGGAACGCCATCTGCCGTGTAGCTGCCTGCCCAGTGAAATGTGAAACCTATTTCACCGGGGCGGCAACCGCGATAATCGCTCGATTTAGGTTGGTAATGGTTTAGCTGAGTTTTTAGAGGTCTTTTATGAATAAAGATGTGGAAAGTATTGATGAGTTGAGTCAGCCGGATACCGCGCGGCTGGTGATGGACATGTTTCATCGCATTGTGATTCATTATGCCCTGTGGTTCACCGAAGTGAAACACCAGATGGGCATGGAGCGCGCGCTGGATGTCTTAAAGACCGCTTCGGAAAGAAGCATTGGCATTCAGCTGAGTCGATTGGCCAAATTTATCGGCTTTGAAATGAAAGACGGTGTGCCGGAACCCCTGTTGAACATGTCAAAAGCATCGCTTCAGCGGTTATTGGACCAGGTGGCCGTCAACTGGCTGGCCAATGATGGGGTCTGGTTTCAGGCAGTGGAGTTTTCCAGTGGAATGGATGATGCCAAACGCTGCAATGACACCTGCTGGGCCCATTTTTCACCGTTTGAAGCCAGATCGATTAAAAATTTTCTGAATCTGCCCGCAGATCCCGGATTGGAAGGCCTGAAAAAAGCGCTCAATTTCAGAGTGTATGCGCGCATCAATGAACAAAGCATCATCGAAGAAGATGATGGCAGTATCGTTTTTCAGATGAATGAATGCCGGGTGCAAAATGCACGCAAGAGAAAAGGTCTGGATGATTATCCCTGCAAATCAGGCGGGATGGTCGAATATACCTATTTTGCACGCAGCATCGATCAGCGCATTACCACCGAATGCATTGCCTGCCCACCGGATAAGCATCCGGATGATTGGTATTGTGCCTGGCGCTTTAAGATTAAGCAAGGTACATCTTGATACGATAACAGGCTGATTTGCGATAAGTCCACAATATCATATACTACAAAAAATCTTTAGAAAGACGTTGCACACTCACGCGACTCCTGTACCACAAGTGGCGTGACACCTGGTTTGTCTGATTAATGATGTTGTTAGCGTGCCTCTGATGCACCTTGAGTTTTGTCAGACAAGTAGTGATGCCATAACATTCTCGCCGCAACTGACCGAAAAGGACGCCAGGCCTCGGCAACTTTGGTTAGCGTAGATGTCGATGGATACTTAGGAAGTTCTTTCACTTTTTGCACTATATTCTTCAGGGCAATATCTCCAGAGGGCCAAACATCTGGCCTGCGCAGGGCCATCAAGAGATAGATATCTGCGGTCCAAGGACCGATGCCTTTGATTCGAGTTAACGTGTCTGCTGCAGCAAGGTCATCCATTCTGGATAGGGCCTTTAGATCCAGCTGGTTTACAAGAATTGCTTCGGCAACATTGATGCAGTACGCAGATTTCTGTCGAGTGATACCCAGCGACCTCAGATATGATGAACCCACTTCCAAAAAACGTTTTGGTGTAAACGGTACCAAGTTATCGACGAGTCGACGATACACAGCCATAGCAGAGGCAAGAGATACCTGCTGTTCCAAAATAATGTGGATTAATGTCGAAAAACAGGGTTTTCGTGTCCACAGGGGCGGTAAACCATTGGCCTCGAGGAGGCGCGCGAGATCGTTGTCGCGGTTAGCTAAGTATCTTGTGGCTTCTGCTAGACTTTTCTTAGTCAATGGTGCCGTCATAAGAAGTTAGCTCATCTTCCGATTCTACCGGTACAACGTCAACTTTTAATATATTGCGAAAACTCCAATTATACGCAAACCACGGGTATGTAACTGATACAACAACATTATGAGACTATTAATTGTGGTAGCAATCGTTTTGAAATTTAGTCGATGTCAGCTTTGATGGTAGGTTCTAAACAAATTGTGTCAGACAAAAATCTGGCCGACACCATTACGGTTGGTCTTGCTTGATATCCACGATGGGTTGCACAAACTGGGATTCGGTATCCCAGGGGAATAATATCCAGGTATCCTGGCTGACTTCGGTGATGAAGGTGTCCACCAATGGCCGACCTTCCGGTTTGGCATAGACGGTGGCAAAGTGTGCCTTCGGCATCATGTCCCTGACCATTCGGGCTGTCTGGCCGGTATCCACCAGATCGTCCACCAGCAGCCAGTCCTCGCTGTCGATATCCACCGATTTTAATATCGTACTGGAGCCCTGATCGCGACCCTCATAACTGGAAACACAGACGGTATCCACCAGACGGATTTCCAATTCGCGCGCAATGATGGATGCCGGCACCAGGCCGCCCCGGGTAATGGTAACGATGCCCTTCCAGTCCTGCATATCCAGCAATCGCCAGGCCAATGCCCTGGAATCCCGATGCAGCTGCTCCCAGGATATCGGAAAGGTCTTCGCATAACGTTCTTGAGTTCCAGGCATATTGAACCTCTCTAAAATTATAATTGTCAGTTGTCAGTTGTTCGTTGTCCGTTGGAAAAAATGGGTGGTGAAAAATCGATGCTGCTTTTATGGAGATTCAAAACCTATTGTCACGGACCACGGACATTGCGCATTCAAGCGCAATAAGGCTTTATTTATCTTCACGCATATAAGATTTAGCCAGCGCACTGGGGGCGCCCACCCGCTTGCTCAATGCTTCCCACCAGGTTAAAATGACAAGGACTAAAACTGTGGCCAGGTATGGCAGCATATTCAAAAAGGCCGCCGGAATATTGGTTCCCGAAGCCTGCAGTCTGAACTGCACGGCATTGATGCCGCCGAAAAGAATGGCGCCCCAGACTGCCCGGGCCGGATTCCACATTGAAAAAATTACCAGGGCGATCACAATCCAGCCTCTGCCGCCGGTAATATTTTCGGTCCACCCCGGAGCATAGGCCAGAGACAGATGGGCGCCGCCGATACCCACCAGCATTCCGCCCAGGATGGTATACAGGTAGCGCGTCCGTGCAATATTAATTCCCATGGCATCTGCTGTCTGTGGGTTTTCGCCCACAGCCCGCAAATTCAATCCATTGCTGGTTTTGTAAAGGAAGTACCAGCCGGCCGGCAGCAACAGATAAACGATATAGGTCATGACATCCTGGTTAAAGACGGCGCCGACAATCGGTAAATCGCTCAAGAGCGGTATGGCGATGGGTTCGAATTTAGGGCCCACCAGCCCGACCAGATAGCCTCTGTTTGATTCCGGGCCCAAGCGTTGGCCGAGAAAACTGGCCATCCCCGAACCGAACAGGGTGATGCTTAAACCACTGACCACCTGATTGGCCCGCATGGTAATCGATAAAAATGCGTGAATGCTGGCCAGAGCCCCGCCTACCAGCATGGCCGCCAGGATGGCCAGAAACAGGCTGCCGGTGTGATAAACGGTGGCAAACGATGTCACCGCACTCATGAGCATCATGCCCTCAACGCCCAGGTTCAGAATTCCCGAGCGCTCGGTATAAATCTCTCCAACGGTGGCATACATCAGTGAAGTCCCGGAGCGTAAGGTGATGGCCACTAGAGATGCAACCAGTTCGATCATGCGTTTACTTTTTAAAAAATGGTTTCAGGTTTCAGGTTTCAGGTGTCAGCAAATAGATGACATAATACAGATGACCGAAACCGAAGGATGAATCTTCTTTCTGTTTCCTGCTTTCTGACCTTTGTCTTCTGTTATCAGTCTGATGGAACGTCTCTCAATTGGGGTTTAATGACGCGTAATCTGTATTCGGTAAAAAGGGAGCCCGCCAGC
>CAZJHF010000281.1:0-5454 GCA_964545505.1 uncultured Desulfobacterales bacterium
TGGATGTCGCCCGGGCACAGGAGACCGCCGCAGCAGTCAAGCAGGAGATGGCTGAGCTCGACCAGCGTCTGCAAAGCGACATCGATAACCTTGAAGCCAGCTATGATCCGGCGGCTGCAGAATTGGAAGCGGTTTTGGTTAAACCCAAAAGCACCGATATTACACTCGAGACCTTCGGTTTGACCTGGATGCCCTATCGTAAAGGGGCTGATGGCCGGTTATCACCTGATTGGCAGTAGAACCTATCTCAAAAATGCATCTAACGGCCAAGGGCATTGTTCTCCAGGATAAATGGATTACACATCTATTTTTGTAAACATTATGGTGTGCATCAAACCGATTCAAAATGCTCGAATACTGACGTGTATGCTCCACTTTTGAATCGGTTTGCGCCGCGCTTTGTTGAACACCTTAATGTATTATGAATAGACGTGAAATCCCGCATTCATGCGGGGACCGTGATCTACTATTTTTGAGAGAGGTTCTAATAAAACATAAGTGGCTAAAGTTAAGTAAATTAGTCACTTCTCACTTCAGTCACTTCTTTTACTTTTGAAACCTCACTTGCAAAATTTCCCCATTGAATATATGCCTTAGCTTCTTTTTTCTTTATTCAGGCGCTTCTTCTTAAAGAAAATCAATGCACGACCACACGCATCATAGCAAACAAAACAAACCCTACCGGCAAGTTTTGCGGGTCAGTTTGCCGCTCGTGATCAGCATGTCTTCAACCATGATCATGGAGTTTACCGACCGGGTTTTTCTGGCCAATTATTCCCTGAATGCCATTGCCGCGGCGCTGCCGGCCGGTATTGCCGCCTTTTTATTTATTTCCATTTTTTTGGGGACGGCCCAGTATCTCAATGTCTTTGTGGCCCAGTATGTCGGGTCGGGCCGATCGCAGCGTGTCGGTGCAGCCCTGTGGCAGGGAATTTACTTTTCGATTCTCTCTGCAATTTTGATGGTCGGTCTAAGCTATTTGGCACAGCCGTTGTTTGCATTCGGGGGGCACCCGCCTGAGGTGCAGGTGCTGGAGACGATTTATTTTAAGGTTCTGTGTCTGGGGTCGGGAATTTATATTCTGGGAACCGCTCTATCCTGTTTTTTTAGCGGACGGGGCCAGACGCGTCTGGTGATGGTCATCACGCTGATCGGCACCCTTTTTAATATTCCCTTAGACTACGCTCTGATCAATGGCATCTGGATTTTCCCGGAATGGGGGATATTTGGTGCCGGTATAGCCACGGTGATGTCCTGGTCGCTGGTCAGTGTGATCTTTGCTTTTTTGGTGTTTACAAAAACCAATGATCGGGTGTTTAAGATCTTAAGCCACCGAGCCCTTGAGGTTAATCTTTTCGGGCGTCTGATGCGCTACGGCATCCCCAGTGCCATTCAGTTTAGTCTGGATGTTTTTGCGTTTACGTTCTTTATTTTTATGGTCGGGCGGATCGGTAAACTCGAGCTGGCCGCCACCAATGTGGTCCTTTCAATTAATTCGCTGGCCTTTATGCCTTTGATGGGCTTTTCGCTGGGCACTAGCACACTGGTCGGTCAGGCCCTGGGTCGCAATCAGGTCCCTGAAGCCGTTGCCGCCACCAAAGCCACCATTCATATCGTGCTGGTTTATATTGCGCTGCTGTTTATTCTTTTTCTGGCTTTGCCCGGGCCGTTGCTCGAACTGTTTCGGCCGCAGGATACCGCATCTGATAGTTTTGCGGCCATAAGCGAAATCGGGACCCTGCTGTTGCGATTTGTCTCTGCTTATATTTTTTTTGATGCCCTCTATATGGTCTGCATCGGTGTGCTCAAAGGTGCCGGTGATACGCGCTTTATTATGTGGAGTATCGGCATTCTGTCGGTGGTTGTCATGATTCTGCCATTGATTATCGGTATGCACCTATTCGGCGCCGGGCTTTATTATGCCTGGAGCTGCGCCACGCTTTTTGTGTTCTTCTTATTTGTGATCTCTTTGTGGCGCTATCGTCAGGGCAGTTGGAAGGAAGTGCGGGTTATCGAACAACCCCTCCGATCATAAAGCCTCCCACCGTTTACGATATGCGGTACAAATTATTGATGTATTCCACCGCAAAATCTTTGGCCATGCGTCTATCGGGCATGGTGCTCAGCATGGCATACATGGCGGCCTGCTCCGAAAGGTCGCTGGTGTCCGCGCGCGGAACCTGAGGTACGACACGCTGTAAATCATCGAGAAATTTTTCGGCAACTGCCAAATGGACCGGTGAGACAGTCATATGGAGGCTGGGCGGCAATTGTTGCGCTTCAATATGCCAGCCGCGATCAGCATGCAGGCCAGCCAGCCGAAAACAATCATGGTCTCAAAAGGAAATGGGCTCGCCATTTTGATGCCTCGTTGCGGAATTGATCCAAAGCCTGCAGAGCGTTTATCAAAATAGAAGATTGTCAAAAGCCTGTCAAATCAATAATGTGTCATCCTTCAAGCACTTTTTTGAGCGGTCTGACTCGGGATCTTATTGATTGACATTTTGATCCGAATAAAACATAAAAAAACCATTCACGGCTAACGAAAGGGGGTCAAGGATGAAAAGATTATTTTCTATTTTAAGCTGCCTGGCACTGGTCTTGTGTGTTGTCGGTGCTGATGCCGAAGTCAAAAATCCGGACACCTTTGTGCTGGCCGATTACCGGACGGTCCAGACCATAGACCCGGCTGCATCCTATGACGTTGCCGGATCGATGCGGATCTGGAATATGTATGAAACCTTGATCTTCTTTGACGGCGGCTCAACGGAAAAATTTGTGCCGCTGCTGGCTGCCGAGGTTCCAACAGTGGAAAATGGCGGCATCTCGGCCGATGGCAAGACCTACACGTTTAAGATTCGCAAGGGTGTAAAATTTCATGCCGGGGGTGAATTGACGCCGCAAGATGTGGTGTATTCTTTCAAGCGTCATATGATTTTGGACCAGGACGGCGGTCCCATGTGGATGCTGCTCGAGGCCCTGACCGGAAAGGGCTCGACCCGGGATAAAGACGGCAAAATCATACCCGGTGTGTTTGACACCATCGACCGGGCCGTTGAAGCCAGGGGTGACACCGTTGTTTTTCATCTGCCCAAACCCTACCCACCCTTAATGAGCATTCTGTGTTACACGGCCGCTTCGGTTATTGATAAGGAATGGTCCATTGCCAGAGGGTGCTGGGATGGCAACATTCAAAATGCGGCCAAATACAATAATCCGGCGCCCGGACACGAGCCGCTGCAAAAAATTGAAAACGGCACCGGGCCCTATCAGCTCAAACAGTGGGAACCGGCCAAACAGTTTATCTTTGAACGCGTTGAAGGTTACTGGGGTGCCCGGCCCCAAATCAAGACCGCTATCGTCAAGTACGTCAAGGAATGGAGCACCCGCAAGCTGATGCTTCAAAATGGCGATGCCGACCGGGTGGTGGTCGATACGCCCTACGTTCCGGAAGTCAAAGCCATGAAGGGTCTCAGCATATACGAGGTGCCCCAGTTAGGTTTTTCGGCCGGTATGTTCTGCCGCAAAATCAATCCGGCCGGCAATCCGAATATCGGCAGCGGCAAATTGGACGGCAACGGCATTCCCCCGGATTTCTTCTCCGATATTAATGTCCGCAAAGCATTTCTGCATGCCTTTGACCGTGAGACATACAAGCAAGACGTGTTCCACGGCCTGGTCATTATGCCCACCAGCCCCAACGTTGAGGGATTGCCTTATCACAAAGAGGTGCCGGTGTATGAGTTTGATTTAAAAAAGGCCGCCGAATATATGAAAAAGGCCTGGGGCGGCCAGGTGTGGGGAAAGGGCTTTAAAATGATCATCACCCATAACACGGGCAACGAAATGCGCGAAGCGGCGGCGGTGATGCTGGCCGAAAATATCATGTCGCTAAACCCCAAATTTAGAATCGATGTGCGCAATGTGGAATGGAAGGATTATGTGGTCAAAATTCGCGATTTTCAGTATCCGATGTTTCTGAGCGGATGGGGAGCTGATTATGCTGATCCCCACAATTTTGTGTATCCGTTTATGCATTCCAACGGCTATTACGGCAAATTCATGGCGTTAAAGAACGACAAAATTGATGCCCTCTGCGATGCGGGAATTGAAAATGTCGATCCAAACAAGCGCGCGCAACTCTACGCCCAGCTTCAGAACATCTGGCACGCCGACGCCATTGGTATCCCGCTCTACCAGCAAATTGTCGTCCGCGCCTACCGGGATTATGTGCGCGGCTTTGTCCCCAATGCCATGTTCACCGATGATAATGAGATTATTAGCCGCATCTCCAAAAAATAGATCCTCAAAAGGTTAAGCCCGTTGGCCCTTTAGCCCGTTAGCCGGTAAGTTCTTTTCCTATCTTATTCGGTTTAACGGGCTCAACTGGCACAGCCGGCTCAACCGGTTCAACCGGATAATTATGCTCGCCTATATTACGCGCCGGTCATTGTTGCTGATCTTTGTGCTGTTCGGGGTATCGGTCCTGATTTTTGGCATATTAATGACCTTCAGTCCCGAACGCAGAGCCGCTACCTTCGTTTCCTCGCCCCAGCAAGCCAAGGACATCCCCAGGATTATTAAACAGTTCGGTCTGGATGATCCCTTTTACGTCCAGTACGTTCGCTGGATAAAGGAGGTTTTTAAAGGCAATCTGGGCTGGTCACTCGTGGCCAGCAGGCCCGTGTCCGAAGCCTTCTGGAATTATTTTCCCGTGACGCTGGAGATGAATCTATTTGCCGCTCCGATTGTGATCATTTTCGGCATCTGGCTGGGGACATTGTCCGGCATCCACCGGGATACCTGGATCGACCACAGCACCCGTATTCTTGCCATTGTGGGCTGGTCGTTACCGACCTTTTTATTTGCGCTGGTATTGCTGATGATTTTTTACGGATATTTTCAAATTTTCTCACCGGGCGTGCTCAGCGATCACCTGAGCATGTTCATACTGGATAATCCGGATTCATTTAAGGCGTACACCGGCTTATACACCCTCGATGGCATTTTAAACGGGCATTTGGACATCACCTTAAATGCCCTCTCTCACCTGGTTTTGCCTGTGATGACCTATGTGATCGTTGTAGTGGCCCTGAATATGCGGGTAATGCGCTCGGGGATGATCGAGGAACTATCCAAAGAATATGTTATTACGGCCGTCGCCAAGGGCGCCGATAAGAAAACGATTCATATCAAACACGCACGGCGCAATGCCCTGTTGCCTGTCATTACGGTGGCCGGCCAGCTGGTGGCCTATTCAATGGAGGGCAGTGTTGCTGTCGAGGTGGTTTATAACCGGCATGGTATCGGCTGGTGGCTGGCGGAATCAGCCGTCCAGCTCGATATACCGGTTCTGATGTGTATTTGCCTGTTTATGGCTGTTATTTTTGTGATCACCAACCTGACACTGGATATTTTGTATGCTTATATCGATCCCAGAATCAGACTTAACTA
>CAZJHF010000282.1:0-5451 GCA_964545505.1 uncultured Desulfobacterales bacterium
TTTCTTTACCATCGGTCGCCGGCCGGTTATACTTCCGTTTATTATGGAGGTTTAGTTGGCTGCTGGCTGTCAGCCACCAGCCAAGGTTTCAGGTTTCAGTGTTCAGGTGTCAGTAAACAGATGACAGAGGTCAGATTGAGTTCGTCATTTTCGATTTTATACTATCTTTCTTCTGTCGTCTGACCTCTGACTTCTAAAACTTATTGTAGCAAGCAGTGGGAAACCAATAACGAGAAACGGCCAGAACCCATCAATCACCATAAACATCCAATTCTATGCGCAAAGAAATTATCGGCATTTTTTGTTTTTTTCTGGTTATTTTCACCCTGATCAGTCTGCTATCATTCAGTCCGGATGATCCGTCGCTTCACAATGCCAAAGCCGCCGGTGAGATTCACAACCTGTTTGGCTGGGTCGGTGCACATCTGGCCGGCATTATGATCGGCCTCTTTGGGCTCGGTGCTTTCTGGATACCGCTTTTGCTGTTATTGACCAGTATCCATTTTTTTGGCGACCATCCGATCAAGGCGAAAATTTCAACTCTGCTCGGCGGTATCTTGCTGGTGGTGACCACCGGCAGCCTGCTGGCTGTGCGCCAGGACAGCTATGTGCTGTTCGACAACCGGTTTTCGGCCGGTGGTCTGATCGGCATTCCATTAAAAGCCTTCCTGACCCAATACGCCAATTTCACCGGCACGCTAATCATTTTAATGCTGCTGTGGATCGTCGGCTTCATTCTGGCCACCGGTTTTTCCCTGATTGCATTTGGCTTAAAATGCTGGGATTGGGTTTCTGCGATCGCAGACCGCTTCAAGACGCTTTATCTCAAATGGAAGGAACGTCGCGAGCGGTCAAAGAAGTTTTCCCAGGTTGATCGCAAAACCACACGTGCCAAAGCCAAAAAAATAAAAATTAAAGCCACCACGGCCAAACCGATCAAGCCCGTTGCCGCACCCAAGCAGGAAGAATTTAAGTTTATGAAAACCGGGAAGGGTTTCCAGCTGCCGTCGATCAAATTTTTGGAGGAGCCCGAATTCCAAATCGGTTCAGCCGACAACGAGAATTTACGAATGCAGTCCCAGCTGCTTGAAAAAAAACTTGAGGATTTCGGTGTTCAGGGAAGAGTTGTCGAGGTTGCCCCGGGTCCGGTTATCACAACTTTTGAATATGAACCGGCCCCCGGTGTTAAGATTAACAAAATCGTGAACCTGACAGATGATTTGGCACTGGCTATGCGGGCAACCAGCATTCGGATAGTGGCGCCGATTCCGGGCAAAGCCGTCATTGGCATTGAGGTCCCCAATACCGATCGCCAGGTGGTTAAATTCAAAGACATCATTGCATCCAGCGCTTTTGAAAAGTCCAAATCCAGGCTAACGCTCTGTCTGGGAAAGGATATTGTCGGCAACCCGATCGTGGCCCAACTGGAAAAAATGCCCCATCTTCTGATTGCCGGCGCAACCGGCACCGGTAAAAGCGTGGCGTTAAATGCCATGATTTGCAGCCTGCTTTACAAGTCCAAACCGGATGAAGTCAAGATTATTATGGTCGACCCCAAACGCATCGAGTTAACCAGCTACGATGGTATCCCGCACCTGATTACCCCGGTGGTCACCAATCCAAAGAAAGCAACCAATGCGCTTTTTTGGGCGGTGCGTGAAATGGAGCGCCGTTATGAACTGCTTTCGCAAATGACGGCCCGCAATATCAAACAGTACAATAATAAGGTGGCCAAGGCCGAAAAGTCGGCCGACAAGGAACCGCCGGAGATACTGCCCTATATCGTGATCGTCATCGATGAGCTTGCCGACCTGATGATCCTGTCTTCCCGGGATGTTGAAGTGGCCCTGACGCGGCTGGCTCAGATGGCCCGGGCTGCCGGTATCCATCTGATTTTAGCTACCCAGCGGCCTTCAGTGGATGTTTTAACCGGCATCATCAAAGCCAACTTTCCGACCCGTCTGACATTTCAGGTATCGTCCCGAACCGATTCGCGAACCATCATCGATGCCAATGGTGCTGAAAATCTACTTGGCAACGGAGATATGTTATTCATGCCACCCGGGACCGCAAAACTGCAGCGTATTCACGGTGCCTATATTTCTGAAAACGAGTTGAGTCAGATCACGGCATTTTTACGAAGCCAGGATAAACCCGCATACGATGAAGAAGTAACTGAAGCAGTCGCCATCCAGCCGGCCGAATCTGACGATGATGAGTATGATGAGCGCTATGATGATGCAGTGGCGCTTATCACAAAGAATGGACAAGCTTCCATCTCAATGATTCAGCGCCATTTGCGAATCGGCTACAATCGCGCAGCCCGCATTATCGAAAAGATGGAAAAAGAGGGCATCGTCGGCCCTTCAGACGGTGCCAAGCCCAGGGAAGTGCTGGTTACCAGTTATGATCGCAAGGGTTAGCTTTAGGTGTCAGGTGTCAGTGTTCAGGTGTCAGATTTCACCTTAAGGCCTATTGACTTAAATTGTTACTGCTGAGATTTCAGGATACGATGTGACACGCAGTGCCCTGACACCTGACACCCGAAACCTGACACCTGGTAATGCCCCACTAATAGAGTGTGACGATGAATATTGACAGCGAGCTCGTTTTAGCTACAAAGGGGTTCCTTGAAGAAGACGAAGGCCGCTGCCTGTATGAAGTTGCCCTCAAAGCCAGTCGCCTGGGGCCCTGTCTGGAGATCGGCAGCTATTGCGGTAAATCGGCAATTTATATCGGTATGGCCTGCCAGCAAAACAGCGGCATTCTTTTTTCCATCGACCATCATAGCGGTTCTGAAGAACAACAGCCCGGTCAACTCTATTTTGATCCCGAACTATTTGATCCCAAACTGTATCGCGTGAACACATTTTGCGAATTTCGCAAAACAATTGAAAAGGCCGGCATAGCCGATACGGTCGTGGCCATGGTCGGTCGCTCTGATGTCGCTGCCCGATGCTGGACCACGCCGTTGAGCATGGTGTTTATCGACGGGGGACACACCTTTGAAGCTGCCCTCAGTGATTATTCCTGTTGGTCTCCTCACATCATGGCGGGCGGCTATCTGTTGATCCACGATATCTTCACGGACCCATCTGAAGGCGGTCAGGCGCCCCGCCGCATTTTCGATTTGGCACTGTCCAGCGGTCAATTTGATGGTCTGTCCATGATCAGAACCCTGGGGGTGCTACGGCGTAAAAAATAGACTCAGTATCTTTTTTTGGGGATCTTCAGACCTCAATCTGAATGGGTCTTCAAAATTACCTGACACGCCTTTAGGTTGGCCGGTTGAGCCGGTTGAGCCCGTTAAGCCCGTTGAAATCGGAAACATGTTTGATCATATTTTTTTTACCGGCTAACCGGCCAACGGGCAAAGCGGCTCAACCTTTTTTTCTAAAATAGACCACCAGACTCTTTCCCAAAATAGGATTCAGCAATTTATCAATCCAGGCCACCAGATGCGGTTGTTTGATGATATCCCAGGTCAGAAAACGATGGTAGAGGTTCACCGTGGCCAGATCGGATCGATCCGGCCCCAGCAGACATTTCAACCACCAATAGGGGGTATGCAGGCTGTGGGCATAGTGGCTGTACCAGCATTCCGTGCCGAAACTCTCGAGCAAGGCAATGAGGTTTTTTTTGCGGTATATGCGGATATGGCCATTATCTGTTTGTGTGTACGCTGTTGAAAGGGCCCAGCAGATGCGCTCGGGCCAGAAACGCGGTACGCTGACAGCCAGGTTGTGCCCCGATTTTAAGACCCGGATGATCTCGCCGGCTGCCTGGTGATCGTCGGCAATGTGCTCCAACACTTCTGCGCAAATGACCAGATCAAAATAATTGTCATCAAACGGCAACGCACTGATATCGGCCATCGTCAGGCCCCACCCGCCGCCGCCGTTTTGGCCCCATTTGTCATGCAATTGCAGCCGTTGTTTGGCCGCGCTGAGCTCGGTTGCGCTCAAATCGACGCCAATAGCCATTACCTTTTCAAAGCCATAAGCAGCACAGGTATGCCGGCCCGATCCGCAGCCGATGTCCAGAATGCGGTAACCCTTTCTGATCCCCAGTTTTTTTAAATCAACGGTGACCACGAATTGCCTCCCGATACACGTTGACGGTTCTCTGGGCGGCCTTCATCCAGGTAAAATGTTGCTGAACCCTCTGATAACCGGCACGGCTCAATTTTTGAGCCAGGTGCGGCTGTTGCAATATATTTAGAATTGCATCGGCCAGCGCATGATGGTCGGCCGGTGGCACCAGAATTCCGGCATCCCCGACAACCTCCGGCAGGGCTCCGCCGGTTGTGCTGATAACCGGCACGCCACAGGCCATGGCTTCCCCAACGGGTAACCCAAAGCCTTCATACACGGACGGAATAACCGCAGCTGTTGCTTTTGCATATAAACGTACGAAGCGGTCGTTAGAAATCCGACCGGTGTATGTGATCAGATCTCCGATGCCAAGCTGCTGAATCAATCGGCGGCTATGTCCATTTTTATGGGCTGATCCGACAATCGTAAGCTTGACCGGTTGAGCCCTCGCAACCTTTGAAATCGCCCGCAGCAGGTAATAAAGTCCTTTCAAGGGCATATCGGCACTGTTGGTTACGATGAGCCGGTTTGTTTCTCGGGCAATGCTTGGTATCGGATAAAACAGATCGGTGCGAATGCCGTTGGGTACCACTCTGAATCGGCCAGTCGATATATGAAAATCGTGCGCGATATCGTTGCGGGCTGTTTTGGATACGGTGATGATGTGGGAAAGTTTCCTTGAGACGCGTTTTTGCATGCCGCAAAACGAATACCAGCGCCATTGCTGTATTTTTCGCCAGATGTTTGCAGCAGATCGAATCGCTATTTTGCGATCAATGGTGATCGGATGATGGATGGTGGCGACAGTGGGCAGCCAGTCTTTGATGGTCAGCAAGCCATAAGATAACCCCTGGTTATCGTGGACAATATCATATCGATGACGTTTGCTGCGCAGGAATCGACGGGCGCGCAAACCAAATGTAAACGGTTCGGGGAAGCCCATGCTCGAAACCCCGATCCACTCCATGAAGTTGATCGGCTGACTCAATTCTTTTAAGGAAGGCATTCTGAACAAATTGTCCGGATTGTAGAGATCCAGCGACGGGATTTGATAGCAGGCAATATCTGCATCCAGCTGCGGTTCAGGTGGTCCGACAACAACATCTACCTGATGCCCCAGGTCTTTGAGGGCGCGACTGAGGTTTTTTATATAGACGCCCTGTCCACCGCAATGCGGATTACAGCGGTAGCTTAAAAGGCAAATTTTAAGAGGTCTGGATGTATCGTTAACCGTATTCATAATAAGCATATAGTTGTCATCGCATTTTTCGGAAATCGCCCTCAGCCAGGCGCTCTGTTATTGAATATCGAATAGTGAATATTGAAAATTAATGGATGTCGCTGCGCTCCGTCGTTC
>CAZJHF010000283.1:0-5439 GCA_964545505.1 uncultured Desulfobacterales bacterium
GATATGATTGCCATCCCCAGCGAAAGTCGCCAGGAAGAAAAGGTGATTCAACGGATCAAACAGGAAATGGAAACGGTCGGTTTCGACCGGGTGGATATTGATCCCATGGGCAATGTCTTAGGGTATATGGGTAACGGGCAGCACCTGATTGCCATGGACGCCCACGTGGACACGGTGGGTGTCGGGGATCCGGACCAGTGGGATTATGATCCCTATCAGGGATATGAAGATGATGAGACCATCGTGGGGCGCGGCGCCAGCGACCAGGAAGGCGGTATGGCCGCCATGGTGTATGCCGGCAAGATTATCAAGGATTTGGACTTAAAAGACGACTATACACTTTTGGTGACCGGAACGGTTCAGGAGGAAGACTGTGACGGCCTTTGCTGGCAATATATCATCAATGAAGGCAAAATCCGGCCCGATTTTGTTGTTTCCACCGAACCCACTTCCTGCCGGATTTACAGGGGACAGCGCGGCAGAATGGAAATTAAAGTGACGACTGCCGGGGTCAGCTGTCATGGCTCGGCCCCTGAAAGAGGTGACAATGCGATTTTCAAAATGGCGCCGATTCTCAATGAGCTTCAGGATTTAAATAAGCGCCTAAAGGAAGACGAATTTTTGGGTAAAGGAACCCTGACGGTTTCAGAAATTTTTTTCAGCTCACCTTCACGCTGCGCGGTTGCCGACGGTTGCTGGATATCGATCGATCGGCGGCTGACAGCGGGTGAGACCGGTGAAAGCGCTTTGCAGGAAATTCGGGATCTGCCCGCTGTTAAAAAGAGCGGCGCCCAGGTGGAAATGTATACCTATGACCGGCCATCCTATACCGGTCTGGTATATGCGACGGATTCTTATTTTCCGGCCTGGACCCTTGAAGAAAAGCATCCCGCGTGCCAGGCGCTGGTGGCCGGTTATCAGAACCTTTTCGGCAAAGATCCGGTGGTGGATAAGTGGACATTTTCCACCAACGGGGTGGCCATCACTGGGATGTCAGACATCGCTTGCATCGGGTTTGGCCCGGGCCATGAAGATCAGGCTCACGCCCCCAACGAGAAGACCTGGAAAAGCGAGCTGGTGCAGGCTGCAGCCATGTATGCTGTTATACCGGCAATCTACGTTGAACAATACACCTGCAATTAGTTTTTGCATGAAAATAGATGATAGTCTTATTTAGTATTTAATCATCTCATGCTGTTACAAAAATAACATAAAAGCCACTTTACCTCAAAAGTAAACGGATGATGATCTATTTTATTTCTCATCTATTTTCACCCTTAGAACAACGCGGCGAGCCGGAGGCTTCCATCTGCTGCGCTATTAAGGCCGAGGCATAGTAGACTATAGCCTCGCCCTTAAGTGCCTTGCATATGAAAGCCTGCAACTCGTGCAAAAATCCGTATTCTTAGGGTGTCTAGACAGAATGAGCGACATGCCCAAATTGCTCGTTATCGCCATCGGCGGCAACTCTTTGATAAAAGACCCTTGCCATCAACGTGTCGAGGATCAATATGCCGCCATATGTGAAATCGCCCGGCCAATTGTTGATCTTATCGAAGATGGTTACCGCACGGTCATCAGCCATGGGAACGGCCCCCAGGTAGGCTTTATCCTACGGCGATCTGAAATAGCCTACACCCATGAAGGGCTGCATTTTGTGCCCCTGGCCAGTTGCGTAGCCGACACCCAGGGCGCCCTCGGCTACCAGATCCAGCAGGCTCTGGAAAATGAAATCAAGAAGCGCCAATTGAACCAGAAGGCGGTGACGGTCGTGACGCGGGTCGAAGTCGATCCGCATGATCCCTCTTTTGCCGATCCAGACAAGCCCATCGGTTCGTTTTACGACAAACAGCAGATCCACAACCTGCAAAAAGATCACCCGGATTGGACGGTCATGCATGACGCCGATCGGGGGTACCGGCGGGCGGTACCGTCTCCGATGCCGGTTCGGATTATCGAGTTCGACGCTATTCAAACACTCATCAACCAGGGATTTTGTGTGGTTGCCATCGGCGGAGGCGGTATCCCGGTGATCCGCCTGAGCGGTGGTGCACTTGCAGGTTGCGATGCAGTGATCGACAAAGACCATGCCGCCAGCCTGCTGGCTACCCGGCTAAAAGCAAAAACGTTGTTGATATCCACAGCCGTAGACAATGTTTTTTTGAATTATGGAACAGCTGACCAAAAGGCCCTGGAGACCATTAGCCCTGAAGAAGCCAGACGCTTTATGGCCGACGGTCATTTTGCCGCCGGCAGCATGCAGCCCAAAATTCAGGCGGCGCTTGAATTTATCGAGCACGGCGGTGATACCGCAATCATCACAAGTCCGTCATTATTAAAGGCAGCCGTCAGGGGCGAGGCCGGTACGCGTATTTGCCGCTGATAATCGTGAATGGTAGTCGCCTGGATAAAAAAATTGAAATGCCTCACGCAAAGGCGCAAAGACGCCATGATAAAAAAAAATTTTAGGTTATTCATTTCAGGATTTGTGACTTTGCGAGTGAACAAAACATCCGGTCGTCGTTGTCATGAGTCTATAACAAAAAGATTTAATAACCACGAAAGCACGAAAGTATGAAAACAAGAAAAATAAAAATAAAATTTCGTACTTCCTGATTTTCGTGTTTTCGTAGTTTGCTAATGTGTAAATATTTAACCACGAAGAACACGAAGAACACAAAGAAGAAAAAAAATTCATTTTATCTCTTTAAAACCTTCGTGAACTTCGTGCGCTTCGTGGTAAATTCATATATTAATACAACCCACTATTCAGATAAGATGCAGGACATATGATCAAATTTACCTTAAACGGCACCGACACATCCTATGACGGCGATCCCAAACGATCGCTTTTAAATTATTTAAGAGAGACGGCAGGTATTGTCTCAGTTAAAAACGGCTGCAGCGGGGAAGCCACCTGCGGTGCCTGCCTGGTGGAAGTTGATGCCAAACCGGCGCTTTCCTGTGTAACCCCCATGCAAAAGTTAGACGGCGCCCGCATCGTCACCATTGAAGGCTTTCCCAAAAGCCTGCGCCAAACCCTGGGCCGGGCATTTGTGGCCAAAGGCGCTGTGCAATGCGGTTTTTGCACACCCGGGTTTTTGTCGCGTGCCAAAATTCTTCTGGAAAACAATCCCCAACCCAGCCGGCAAGATATCATCAAAGCGCTGCGGTTTAACCTGTGCCGTTGTACCGGCTATATTAAAATTGTCAATGCCGTCGAACTGGCGGCCGAGCACATCCGGAAAAATCAGGAACTGCAGTTATCCGCCAGCGGCAAAGTGGGCACCTCTCAACCTAAATACGATGCCTATGAGAAGGCTGTTGGCCGCAGCGCCTTTATTGATGATATGCGCATCGATGGCCTGCTGCATGCCGCCTTGAAATTCAGCGACCATCCCCGGGCGCAAATTCGTAAGATCGATGTCGCCACGGCCGCAAACGTGCCGGGTGTGGTGCGGGTTTTTACAGCCAGTGACATTCCCGGTGAACGCACCATTGGCGTCATCCACCAGGACTGGCCGGTCATGATTGCAGCCGGCGAAACCACGCGGTACATTGGAGATGTCCTGGCCGGCGTGGTGGCTGAAAACGAAGCCATCGCCCGCCGGGCGGTGGCGGCTATCGAAGTTGAATATGAAGTTAAAGAGCCTTTAACCGATATGCATGTTGCCGAAAACAGCCCCATTAAAATCCACGAATCCGGCAACCTGCTGGGTGTCTCCCATATTCAGCGCGGCGATGATATTGATTCGGTTCTCAAGGCATCGGCCCACGTGGTACAAGCCCCATTTGACACCCAGCGGGTGGAGCACGGATTTTTGGAAACCGAGGTGGCAATTGCGTTGCCGATGGGCTCGGATGGAATCGAGCTATACGTTCAAAGCCAGGGTGTCTATGAGGATCAGCGACAGATCGCCAAAATTCTCGGTATTACCAGCGAAAAGGTCAGCGTAAAGTTGGTGCCCACCGGAGGAGGATTTGGCGGCAAGGAAGATCTGACTGTTCAGGGGCACGCAGCTGTTTTTAGCCGTCTGCTGCAAAAACCCGTCAAGGTCAGCTTAAGCCGCGCGGAATCCATTCGCATGCACCCCAAGCGTCACCCCTTTCACATGCAATATGCGCTGGGATGCGATGAAAACGGCAAGCTGACCGGATTGTGCGCTCGCATTGTGGGGGATACCGGCGCTTATGCCTCATTGGGGGGTGAAGTGCTGGAGCGCGCTGCCGGCCATGCCACCGGAGCTTATTTTGTACCGCATGTCGATATCGAATCCAAAGCCGTCTATACAAACAATATCCCCTGTGGAGCCATGCGGGGCTTTGGCGTCAACCAGGTCACCTTTGCCATGGAAGGCTGCATCGAGCAGCTGTGTGCGCGGGGCGGGTTTGATCCCTGGCATTTTCGTTTTGACAATGTTCTGGATATCGGCAAGGCCACGGCCACCGGACAAATTCTGGGCGAAGGTGTAGGCCTTAAAGAAACGCTGTTGGCTGTCAAAGATGAATATGACGCCGCTAAAACAGCCGGACTGGCCTGCGGCCTTAAAAATTGCGGCATCGGCAACGGGGTGCTCGAAGAGTGTGATGTTAAAATTGAAATCAAATCTGAAAATCACATCCTTTTGCAGCACGGCTGGACTGAAATGGGGCAGGGCGTGGATACCGTCGCTCAGCAAATTCTTTGCGAAGAGATCGGAATTACAGATCCAAGTTGTATCGAAGTCAGCGTCAATACGGAATCCAAAGCGCGGGCCGGCATGACGACTGCCAGCCGTGCGACATTCCAGATGGGGCATGCCATTATCAGCGCCGCGCGTGATCTCAAAAAGGATTTGAGCACCCAAAGCCTGGCACAATTGAGCGGCAACATATACAGTGGTCGCTGGGTTTGTGACTGGACGACCCCTCTCGGTGAACCGGGCGAAGTACTGACCCATTATTCTTACGGATATGCCACCCATCTGGTGATCCTGAACGAAAACGGCCAGGTGGATCGTGTCATCGCAGCCCATGACGGTGGACGGGTTATCAATCCCACCCTGTTTGAAAGCCAGATCGAAGGCGCGGTGGTCATGGGGCTCGGCTATGCGCTCAGCGAAGAGCTCCCCATGGAAGGCGGGCAACTGAAAACCAAACGTTACGGCAAGATGGGAATCCCGCGCATCAAAGATGTGCCGTCGATTGTGGTCAAGATGGTGGAGGTCAAAGATCCCCTGGGTCCTTACGGCGCCAAAGGGGTTGGCGAGATCGGCAATATCCCGACAGCCGGCGCCGTTGCCAATGCGCTCTATCGGTTTGATGGGGTGCCGCGGTATAAGCTACCCATAAAGCCGAAGCGTGGTGGTTCAAAAGTCAATCGCTAGAGGTTTAGTGTGTCTGTATTCAATAGGTTTCGGGTGTCAGGTGTCAGGGGTCGATTGGAAGGGCTGACACCTG
>CAZJHF010000284.1:0-5418 GCA_964545505.1 uncultured Desulfobacterales bacterium
TTTGAATTTAGAAAACTCGAATGATGAGTTATTGTATTTGTTCGTACAATTCAATTTCGCTCGATTTAATTTCTACATAATTATCGGTGGTTTAATGTAAAACTTGAGCAGGAATTATGATATTATCTAAACTTGAATATTAAATCGAAATGATGTTAAGGGCAGGTCGGAAATTATTGTATCTAGTGGTTTCCGATTTTTTAAATATACTGAATTGGTTTCTAAGCGTTTATATATTGTTCGAGGGCAAGGCTTGATTCGGTTCAAAAACGGAGCGTACATGATAGTACGCGAGTATTTTGCACCGGATTATAACACAGCCATCGGGCATTAGATAAGCGCTTAGAAATCAATTCTAGAAGTAGTAGTTGAACCACAGGTATGCATTATTGGGACTGCGGCTGCGGATATCGGTTCCCGGGATCGTAAAGCCCCCGAACTCGGAGCCGGGATTGCCGTTATCCCCGTAAAAAATATTGGCACCGATACGCATCTCCAGGTTCTGAGTCATATTCCAGACGGCCCGCGGCTGCAGAATACCGGAGGGATCATGCAGGTTGTTGATAGCGGTAAAAAATACCTTGAACAGGGGGTGCAACTCCATCTGGATACCAGCGCTCAGATAATGTTTTGCGAGCACAAATAATTCGCCGCGGGCCAATCGTTCCGTGATATTGCGGTTCGAAAGGGCGCCTGGATAATCACTTTCCCCCAGGCCGTTGTAATAGTATTCCAGCAATCCGTAACAGTTTTTATTCCACCAGGTCCAGGAGTAGTCGAGGTTGGCAACCCCCGATACGTAATTTTGCGTGTTTTGTCCCCGACCGTCATTTAAAAAGGTTGCGGTGATATCCGCACGCCAGGCCGCACCTCCCCAGATGCCCGAACTGCCGATACCCACTACATAGTCGTCGTAGTGGCGGGTCGCCATGATATCAAACTCGGTGGTGTCGGCTGCAAAATGCAGCAGCCCGGCCAGCGAATTGCGGTCAGCTTCCACATTGTTCGTAACCGGGTCGCGTCTGACCACATACAAAAGCTGCAGATCGAGGTCGGCCGGCAGGATAAACTGAGCCAGTGCCATATCATCGCCGATTTTATAATCGCGTTGAATATCAGCGGGTGGGAAAGGGTTAAACAAATCCATCGGATTGAATATCAACCCGTTGCCCCAGGTGATGGCCTGACGGCCGAGACGAAGCATTCCCCAGGCGGGCTTGAGGGTAAGATTCAAGCGGTCCAGACGCTGTACCAGAATGTAGCTGTCTTTTTCGGTGATCGTGTGCGTTAAATCCATCAGGCGGCGATCATCCTTCAGCGGTGCGCCAACAAACAGTGAGCTTCCCTCAAAATTGGGGAAAATGTCTTTTAATTCCTGTCTTTTTTCGCGCGCTTTACCGCCTTCCAGAATGGCTTCGTACTGGATTTCAAGGCGTCCCCAATCGGCAAAGAAGGTATCGTTATTGATCCTCAGATCCGTATCCAGATTCAAAAAAGTCCCGGTACCGACAGGCTCAAAGACCGTATTGTTGCGCGCAAATGTGGCCGAACCAATGGTTTTTAGGCGTCCGCCCCAGTGCATGTTGATTTGATCGAGCCAGGTACTCAATGTGGATTTGGAGGGTTGTTGCGACGATTCTGCAGTGGATTGTTCGGCTGTTAAGGCCCAGCCCGGCTGATCGGCAAGCGATAATTCAAAAATTACGATAATGACGAAAATAAAAATGATAATACTAGGCTTGAACAAAAGCGTTATGTGTCCGTTAGCGTGGGGCCTGCCGCGACGAAGCCTCGTGCGAAGATGGGTTTGAGGTAAATTAGTTCTTGGATTCATCAGCTACCAACCGGCCATCCTTCAATTTTACCAGTCGTTGCGCGTATTCCATCACCATGCGGTCGTGGGTTGAAAAAATGAACGTGATCTGTTTTGCGGCGTTCATCTGTTTCATCATTTCCAGCAATCCCTGCCCGGTTTTGGAATCCAGGTTGGCAGTGGGTTCATCGGCCAATACAATTGCGGGATCAGAGACAATGGCCCGGGCAACGGCTACCCGCTGCTGCTGGCCCCCGGATAATTCTGCCGGTCGCCGATCATATTTGTCGGCCAGCCCCACCTCATCGAGTATGGCTCTGGCTTTGGATCTGCGAGTCGATACCGGCAATCCTTGCAACAGCATGACATACTCGACGTTTTCAATGGCCGAAAGCACCGGGATCAGATTATAGGCCTGAAACACAAACCCGATTTTATGCAGCCGCAAATGGGCCAACTGGGATTGGGACATGTTCTCAAAAGCCGCGCCATCGACGATAATATTACCGGAATCAAATCGGTCCAGACCGCCGATCATATTTAACAGAGTGGTTTTTCCCGACCCGGACGGGCCGGCCACGGCCAGGAACTCCCCTCTGGCAATCTGCAGACTGATCTGCTTTAAGGCTTGAACCGTCAGCTGACCCTGCTTGTAAATTTTGCTGACTTCCTGACATTCAACGATTTTCACCGTATTCATCTATAAGCTCCTTAAGTCAAAAAGAATCAATCACGAAAGCACGAAAATCAGGAGACGCGAAATTTTTTTTTAACATTTTGTGCATCTATTATTTCGCGTTTTCGTGGTTATGAATTTTTATTTTTAAATAGTGCAAGTTTCGTTCTCATAGATTTATGTATGTGCCAACGCCTGCACAGGCGTAAAACGCGAGGCCTTTATTGCCGGATAGAGACTCACCAGTAACCCCAGCAACAATACGGTTAAATTGGCCACCATGACATCCTTCAGCGCCACAGCCGGATAGATGACACGCGTCATGCCGGCGTATTCTGCGCCGGCAGCCAGTGCTGTCAGGTCGATTCCGTTGCCGCTGAGGGCATAGATGCTTAAAAATCCCAGACTATTGCCGATAAGAATACCGCAGAGGAGCAACAGAAAAGACTCCACCAGCACCGCCCGCAGGATCCACCAGGGTTTCATGCCCAGCGCTTTCATCAAGCCAAATTCGCGCATGCGTTCAAACACCGCCATCAGGGTGGTATTGACAATGCCGAATCCCATCGCCACAAAAACCACCAAAAACCAGAACCACATAAATCCGTCCAGGATCCTTAAGTAGGCGGTTTGGAAGGGCATCAGTTCGCGCCAAGCGTGAATTTCGAATGGACCGGCGGTCAGGGTGGATTGCAGGCTTGCGGCTATATCCTCTGTGCCTGCGCCGTCGGCCAGCAGAATCGAAATTTCAGAAATGCCTTCACCGAGTTTGAGCATTTTTTGACTGGCCGAGCGGGAAACAAACACAAATTGCTTTTCAGTGGACTCCATTTCGGATCTGAAGATCCCCACGATGCGAAATGCCCGGGATGCGATTTCCCGCTCAGTATCCTGGGCCATCAGCACCAGCTTGCGCCCCATTTTGGTTTCAAATTTTTCAAGCAGCGCTTCGCCGACGAGAATGCCGTTTTCTTCTTCTGGTGTCAGGTAACGTCCTTTGAAAACGGCCGAACCGATAAACGAAACATTGGCCTCGGCGAACGGATCAATGCCCACCAGGGTGACACCGCTTGAATGCCTGGCGTTGTTGGCAATGGCATTAACGCGCACCCGTCGGACCCATTGGGCATCTGGGGGTAGCTTTTCAAACAAGACTTTTTCAAGCGTCCGGGTGTCGGTCATGCTGTTTTCGATGGATGGGTCATCGCGATACCCCCTGTGATGAATTTGAATGTGGCCGGTAAGGGTGGCAATGCCGTTTTTGACCATCCCCACCGCAATTCCCCGCATCAGGGCTCCCAGAAAGATCATACTCCAAATCCCGATGATCACCGCCACCAGAATAACAATGGTGCGCCGCGGATTGCGCCAAACATTGCGCCATGCCATTTGCAAATACATTTGTAAGCACCTACCCTGGATAAATCTGATATCTGATCCAACACGTTTCAGTAAATCCGTAAAATTCGAAACCAGAAGCACGAATTACGAAACAAATCCAAAATGCGAATGTTCCAATTACGCAAAGAAGCCAGCTAAAGGATTTCACCGAGAAATAGTTCAGTTTGGGTCATTTGGATTTTGGTTATTTGAAATTGTTTCGATTTTCGAATTTAGATATTCGGATTTAACCGTATCCGTTTACTTCCCCATTCCGACATCCGCATTCGTCATTCCACATTTTATACGGCTGTCATGGCCTCCACCGGCCGCAAGCGACGAATCTTCAAGGCCGGATACAATGCCGCGAAAAAGGTGAAGAACAACACCATAAAAGGCCCGATGGTCACGGATAGAAACGATAGCTTGGGATACATGCGTCCGGTAATACCGAATTGACTGAGCAATTCCGATCCGCCGGAAAAATCAATGCCGTGTGCTTGAAAATAGGCCGTCACCCCGATTCCGATGCCAATACCGGCAAGGATGCCGATCAGGGTAATGGTCATGGATTCGATCAGCAGGATTTTGGTCAATCGTCGCGGAGTTGTTCCAATCGCCATCATAACGCCAAATTCCTTGGTGCGCTCAAATATGGCCATTAAAAACGTATTCAAAATACTAAAGGCCACCACGATGATCAGCAAACCGTAAAAGATGAGCCCGCTGATTAAATCCATCTCTATGGCCTGCCGCAGTCCCGGCATCAGTTCCTGCCAGTCGAGCGTCTTCAGCTTTTTTCGTCCTTCCAGATCCGAAAGGGAGGTTTGTAATTTGGCCTTTATGGCGGCAACGTCTGATAAAGATTTGCCGATAATGACAATTTCATGCACGGACTGATCCATCGAAAAGGTATCTTGAAAGGTGCTCAGAGGGATTTGCAGGGCCGCCCGATCAAAATCGTCGATGCCGGTCCTGAAAATGCCCTTAACGCTGACAACCGTGGCTGCAATGGATCCATCCCGGCCCTGACCGAGCAGGGTCAGCTCATCGCCGATTTTGGCCCGCAGGTTTTTGGCCAGCAACTTTCCGACGACGGCCTGGTTACGATCATTATCTGCCAGAAAATCTCCCTCGCGCACCAGCTGTTTGAGGCGTGAAACCCGTGCTTCTTTTTGCGGGTCGATGCCGGTTACGACGACGCCATAGGTTCTGTCTGCCGATGAAATCAGGGAAAAGGCCTGGCCCCTGAACGTATAGGCGGCGACTTGCGGAATCCGATCGACCATTTCGGCAATGACCTGCGGCTCCGGTATGACGAGCCGGATGCTTTTTTTCTCCTGATACGCTGCGGCCTGGATTTGCAGGTGGCCGGTGCTGATTTTGACCGATGTATTGATCATGGTTTCATAGCTGCCGAATTGAAAAGAGAGCATAAAGACCAGCAAAACTGTGGCAAATGTGATTGCGCACACGGTCAACAGGGTACGCCGCGGATTGCGCCAGATATTGCGCCAGGCCATTTTGGTTTCGATGGACAAGGGCTTAT
>CAZJHF010000285.1:0-5412 GCA_964545505.1 uncultured Desulfobacterales bacterium
TCATCATCAACCGTGATGGACACATTGTTACCAATAATCATGTGATCGAAGGCGCAGACGAGATCACGGTGCGCCTGTCAAATGACAAGGAATACGATGCTGAAATCGTCGGGCGCGATCCGAACACCGATCTGGCGCTGATTAAAATCAAAGGTGCAGCAGACCTGGTGCCCCTGAAATTGGGTGATTCAGACCGGTTGGCGGTTGGCAGCTGGGTGGTGGCCATGGGCAGCCCCTTCGGCCTGGAACAAACGGTCACCGCCGGTATTGTTAGCGCCAAAGGGCGCGTGATCGGCAGCGGCCCCTATGATGATTTCATTCAGACCGATGCCTCCATCAACCCCGGCAACAGCGGCGGGCCATTGTTGAATATGAACGGTGAGGTAGTCGGAATCAATACGGCCATTGTCGCTCAGGGCCAGGGAATCGGATTTGCCATACCGGTCAACCTGGCGCAGGGAATCATACGGCAACTCGAAGAGAGCGGTTCCGTCACGCGCGGCTGGCTGGGTGTTGGTATTCAGGACTTGACACCGGAATTGGCCGAATATTACGGGATCAAAGACAAAAAAGGGGTGCTGGTGGCCAAAGTTTTTGAAGGCGACCCGGCAGATAAAGCCGGCATTAAGGCTAATGATATTATAATTGCTGTAGATGGTAATCCAATCAAAACCAGTCGAGAGTTGACGGGAAATATTGCAAATATTCCGGTGGGCAAAAAAACGCCCATTACCATCCTGCGAGATGGCAAGGAAAAAACAGTAAAGGTCAAAATTGCCAAACGCGATGATTCCGAACGATTGGCCCAGCGGGAGCCGGAACAAAATGGCGAACTCGGAATTCAGATTGCTGAGATGACACCCGAAATGGCCAAACGCTACGGGCACTCGGAAACCGAAAAGGGGGTGCTGGTGGTTGGCGTGGCGTCCGGCAGCAAAGCAGCAGAAGCCGGCATTCGTCAGGGGGATCTGGTCAAAGAAGTCAACCGCAAACCGGTCACGTCCGTATCCAAGCTGCGCGCTGAACTCAAAAAGGACGCTGAAATTCAATTGCTGATCAAAAGACCCAACGCCGGTTTTATTGTGATTAAAATTGGTTAATACCTGAATCTTGCATGAATATTAATGAGAAGATGAGATTACATTTAATGACAGCCAGTTACACAAATTATAGAAGTGAAAAAAATTACAGATTGAGTATAATGGATGAAATTCATTTTTTGTACAAAAAGGAAGGTATTTTAATAATCCATCGAGCCAGGTCCTTTTCAACCTATCTCAAAAATAGTAGATCATTCTTGGGTGGTCCCGTTGGGCCAGTTTAGCCCGTTGAGCCCAAATCGAATAGAATGCTATCATATCTTATCTTCAACCGGCCAACGGGCTAACGGGCAACGGGCTCAACCCGGCATAAGGCCGGTTGCTAATTTATTTCGGTGTCAACATCAAAGGGAATTTTAAGTTTTGAGAGGTGCGCTTTGCATCGACCCGCCTGTTTGAGTGCTTCTGAAATCCTGGCCTCCAATTGATCGTCTTTCCATTTGCCACTGGTGGCTTCTTCCAGGATTAAAAGCAGCCGGTCGTTGTCATTTTTGATTTTGGCAATTGCCTGGATAAGCGCCTCCATCATTGCATTGACCTGCGATGCTTCTATGTGGAGGAAATCTTTGCGGCGTAATGATATTTTGCGTGTCAGATCACCTTGAGAAATTCTTTGAAATGTTTTGCTAAAATTGATCAAGGGCCCTGCAAAGCGATGCGTGATAATGATTTGGAAGATGAACGCCGCGGTAAAAATTGCGGCGAAAGCCAAAACTAATCGGTCGACGATGACTATAAAAAACTTGGCGGAAAAATGCTGGAACCACAGATTGTCCGCATTTTGAAAATTCGTGTATAAAGGGATCAAAGCTGTTGCCATTACAACGCTGATAGCCAGCAACAAAAATAGCAGATTATAAATTGCCAGTCGCATCTGGATATCTTTACGTACCAAAAAATTGCGCCATTTTCGTTGATATTTACCTGTATCCATATTTTATTACCTGTCGTTTTCATTTAAATTAGCGGAGACATTGCTCAGCTTCTCTCTATTAAAATCGGTCACCGTTATAAACTAAGCAGCCCGTTGTTGATCCTTCGCAATGACTTTCAGCAAAGCCTCCACCATAAGCGGATCAAACTGACTCCCGGCCTCCGCTTGAATGATTACTAAAACCTCTTCGATCAACATGCCTTTACGATAGGGTCGATCAGATGAGATCGCATCATACACATCTGCTACCGCTAATATTCTGGCACTCTGATGGATTTCTTCACCCGCCAGCCCTGCGGGATAACCTTTGCCATCAAAGCGTTCATGATGCTGGGCAATCATCGGCGTGATGGTCTTGAATGCATTAATGGGTTCAATGATTTTGGCGCCTAAGTCAGGGTGGCATTTGATTAATCTAAATTCTTCATCATCCAATTTGGATGGTTTATCCAGTACGGCAACCGGCACACCGATTTTTCCGATATCATGTAAAAAGGCGGCCCGCTGTAAATCTTCAAGTGCACTGGAATCCAGATTGAGTGTTTTTCCCATCTTGAGCGCCAATTCGGCAACGCGCTCGGAGTGGCCGGCAGTCCAGGCCGATTTGGCATCAACCGCGCGCGCAAGCGCCTGCAATGCGCCCCAGTTCATTTCCTGCAGTTCTGCGATCAAGCCTGAATTGGACAGGGCCACCGCTACCTGATCCGCTAACTGGCGGGCTAGCGTTATATCTTCGGTGGTGAATTGCTCGGTTTGGCTGCCGGCCAGCCATAAAATTGCTGCCAGGTTATTCTTCACCCAAACCGGCAATATGAGCAGGCTGGGCAATTGCAGCTGTGAATTCTTTGGTAGATAATGCGGCCTGGGGTCATTGGTTTCAATGATCATATATTTTGGATATGCAGCCAGCACCTTGAGCTCATGCGGTCTCGGGGTAATGGTTTTGGTTAAGATACGATGACGATCGGATTGAGAACAGTAAAATGTTTGATTCTCCTCAGAGCCATTAGACTGGATCAAGCTGATGCCATAGATTTGACACTCAACGCAGTCCGCAATGCGTGTAACGGTCGCCCTGATGATTTCATCGGGATCAAATGTTGATGCTACCACCCGGTCGATTTTGGCTTTGGCCGACAGTGTTCTAAATTTTTGATCCAGAGCGTCTGCCATTTCGTTAAAAACAAGAGCCAGATCCTTAAATTCGTCATGACTGGAGACCTTAACCGGTTGACTGAAATCTCTGGCGGCAATTCGCTGGGCACCTTCTTTCAGAGCGCCTATCGGCACCAGGTTTTTACGGATGGTTTTAATGCTCAGCCACAGCACCACCATCAGGGTTAGAATAATGATAGCGGGAAAACTGATTTTAAACTCGGCCAGAGGCGCAAACACATCCGCTTTTGATTTTAAAAGTATGACCGTCCAATACGGCAGCTTAAAAGTTGGCTTTAAAAATATCTGCGTATAGCTGGCAATATACGTTTCATCATCGATGCTAAATTCAAAATGCCCCGATGTCGATATTTGCGTGTTTGATTTCAATAGACCGGAAATTTCTGCCAAATTTGGCCGGGAACTGTGCAGCAGCCGATGGGATGAATCCAAGACACAAAAGTCGGTGTCCAATGGCAGGTTATCTGTTGTATCGTTCGCCCATAAATAATCCTGATTAATTTCGGCGATCCAAAAATTCAGGTCTGCTTTTTCGGAATCTACCTGGCGCGCCATGACCAGCACCGGCTTTGATGAGGCAGCCCCAAGCTCCGCCAATAAGGGATTGCCTTCCGCTATATGCTTAATATCATCGGAGTTCATCTTAAAGGCCGGCAAGACCCGCTGTTTGAGAATCGGCTGCGGTTTATCCTGGCGCTCAAACAGGGTAATGCTGTTAAATCGTTTTTGCAGTCGATCCCGCAGCGCAACATCCAGGTCGTCGGGTTTGATTCGTTTCTGCTTCTGGGTCACCGAGCTGATCAGCTGCAGTTCGTTTGCCACCAGCTGCAGGCGATCATTCAGTATTTTGGCCTGGGATTTTGCGGCATGGCGCAGGCTGTCATGCGTTTGAGCTTCAAGATGCCGGGTCACCGTAAAGTAAGCCAAAACAGCCACACACACCAGCGGGACCAGCGCGCAGGTTACAAAGGTGGCAAAAATACGCCGTGATATTTTGCTGCCGAATGTTTTTGTCTCTAAATGCATATACTAGTGTTTTTCTGCCAGACCATAGAATCGACCGTCGTTGGCACGCACAATATCGTCGCGGGCCTTTTTCCCGGTAAACTGAGCCGTGGTCACGCCATCCCGGCCCAGGCTGTACAGGTCAAAGTCCGAGTTCACTGGATTGGCATTTTTGTCTCTGCGCCGTTTGCCGTTGAGTCCGGGGGTTGTGCCGCCGTCGATCCGCAAATATTGATAGGGCCGGTCCCAGGGATCGCTAATTTGGCGCAGACTAATTATATCATTCAAGCTATCGGGCAATTGACGGTATTCGGCACAAAATTCTAAGATTGCCTTTTCGATCAATTTGATTTCACTGACCGCCATGGCAATCTTGGCCTTGTTGCGCGAACTGATATAGCCGGGGATTGCGATGGCTGCCAGCGTGGCAATGATGGCCAGCACGATCAGCATTTCGATGATGGTAAAACCATCAACCCAACCCCTGGGTTGATGGTCCTTTGAACCGGGTGGTAATCGTTTTTTCAGTTTAGTTTGATATGGTTGCATAAATATTGTCGCTGCAGGGTTGGTCGTGCTGTACCCAACGCCACTTTAAATCTATATAAGTAATTGAAATTTATATAAAAAAATCGGAAAAGGCGACCTCGTGGATTCGCCCGGATAACGGTATGAATATCGGCAATTAACCAAAAAACTAAAGCAATTACAGCTTCTAAAAGAAAATGAATATTGGCCAAAATGAATGTAGGGTGATGACGCCCAATGGAAAAATTGATTTTAAACGAGCGTTCTTAATCTGAAATGGTTAAAAGGCAGGCTACTAGGCGTGATGGTTTAGCGGCATGGAAAAATACCAAAAGCCGGCTGGATTAACATGAGGCCTTTCCCCTTCGGTTTGTGTTTCTCCATAAAAGGGCGCAGGCTTTCTTAAAAATCTCTAATGGTGGACGGCCCTATTCTATATAGCTTACCCAAGTTTCTATTCATAGCTTTAGGTGGTATCGCTCATCCGACCTTTTGAACGCCACTCGATTCGATTGCGAAAGGACAAAAATAGGATAAAAAGCAAAAATACAGCTGCATTGATGTTAATGCAACCTATTGAAAATTAGCATATATTTTTTACCATGGACATTTAATTGACTGCTAAGGCGTTTTATGAAATGAAAGTCTAATCCTTATCTCCAATATTTG
>CAZJHF010000286.1:0-5388 GCA_964545505.1 uncultured Desulfobacterales bacterium
CATTATCGAAAGTGCGCTCCGCCCGCACGCCGGTTCGCGCAAGGGCGCCATCGGCTTCTGGCAGTTTTTAAGATCAACCGGCCAAATATACGGGCTTAGAATCAATGCTGAAATCGATGAACGCAGAAACATCTTTGCCTCAACCCAGGCCGCCATCAATTACTTTAAGGCGCTTTATGAAATGCTGGGCTCATGGACCCTCTCGGCGGCCGCTTACAACATGGGGGAGCTGGGTTTACAAAGTGAAATGGCATCACAAAAATCGCAGGATTACTACCAGCTGTATCTACCACTTGAAACCCAGCGGTACGTTTTAAGAATTATTGCGGCAAAAATGATTTTAACGGACCCGGCGCGCTTCGGCTTTCAGTTTACGGATCAGGATTTATATCCACCGCTGGCGTTTGACCGCATTCAATTCGAATGCTTTCAGGATACACCCCTTCAAATTGTCGCTCAGGCCGCCAACTCGTATTTCAAAGCCATCAAAGACCTGAACCCTGAAATTCGCGGCCACTTCCTGGCCGCCGGGACGCATTCCCTTTTAATACCCCCCGGTAACGCCGAAGGGTTTGACGCGCGCTTCAAACAGCTGGTTCAACAATGGCAGGCAACAAACCAGGAGCGGGTGTATGTCGTCCAGACAGGCGATAACCTAACCAGCATTGCCGAGCGATTCAAAGTACCATTACCGGCGTTGCTCATCTGGAACCGCCTGGATGGCCGCAAATCGATTCATCCGGGTGACCGGCTGGTGATTTATCCCAATGAAAACATGACTATGCAAGAAGATCCAAACGTACGGGATCAGTAAAGCCAACCGCCGCCTGTCGATTTAGCGCTGCGGCAGTTCAATGTTGCATTTTTCTGGATCGGTCTGCTGTCGAAATAAAATGGCGATGTGCCCGATCATACCCACCAGCTGACAATGGGCTTTCTTTGCAAGTGTTTCTGCCAGGCTAACTTTATGTTGCCTGTCCTTAAATTCTACAAATTTTACTTTTATCAACTCGTGGGTTTCGAGGGCGTCTTGAATAGAGGCGATCAGGTTGGCAGATAAACCTTTCTGACCGATAAAGACCACCGGCTTTGATCCGTGGGCAAGTCCTTTAAGAAACTTTTTTTGATACCCCTTTAATGCTTCCATAAATGCTCCTGACACATTGAAAAATAATATGTTTCATGAGATAAAACCATTATTCCATTATTCCAACATTGCATTCTTCCATTTTATTAGGAGAGCCATAGATGCCAGACACCAGACATCCCCAGGAAGCCATGAAGTTTGAAATTCAAGCCTATCGACGCCCCAAAGACCGAAAATCCTTGCGCCGGACGCATGTCGCTTTTTCCGGATCACCACAACGGCATCCATATGACGGGGAAAAAATCATTTTAATTGCAGATCCGTATAGTTCCCATAACGTGTTTTACGAATTTTATAAAGACGATATTGCATATGTGGAGGAGCTGCCGAGTATCGTCAACGTGGAGGGGGAGACCGTCACGATGGTGCGGGCCTGGGTCAAAAAAATGAGCATCGGCATGCGATGCTCACCATTTATCGTCGAAGATATTTCAACAGCAGTAGGCAATCGGGGAGCCTAAAGATCTCAGACAAAATAGGTGCAGACGCTATAGCGAAGCCTTGATGCCTGTCAGATAATCGATGTTTATTGATAATAAATAGAGTTCAAAATTACTGCACTTTAATGACAACCAGGGTGGCGTCATCATCGTTTTTTAGCGGGCTGCAGAATCGATCCAGGGTTTCAAATGCACTATCCAGGATTTTAATGGCCGGTTGATCAGCCGTGTCTTTGATTACCTGCAGCAACCGTTGGTTGCCGAACATTTCACCACTCTCATTGACCGCCTCTTTGATACCATCGGTCCCAATCAAGATAATCTGGCCGGAGCTGAGGGGTTTTTGGTATTCTTTATAAGCAGCGTCATCCATGACCCCCAGCGGCAAACCTTTACCTGCAAGCAACTCAGGTGAATCGGCTGCTGTCGGCGTCCATAGAATTGCCGGTTCATGCCCGGCCTTAACCCATCGGATCGATTTTTCTTTGGCGTCAAGTTCACAGTAAAACATCGTCATAAAAAGATTCAGCACTTCAACATCCTGCACCAGGCGTTTGTTCACGTCGGTGATAATCGCTGAGCAGGCTGCGGGCGGCGTCTGGATGCGTTCTCTGAGAAAGGCCCGCGCCGTCGTCATCAGCAAAGCAGATGGAATGCCGTGATCGGTGACATCGCCAACGACAATGCCCATCTTTTCTTTGCCATTTGTCGGTGGATATAAAAAGTCATAATAGTCTCCGCCGGTTTCATCACACCAGATGCTGCGGCCAGCGATATCAAAACCGTCAAAATCAGGGTCAGATTTGGGCAACAGTTCTTGCTGAACCCTACTGGCCTGTTCCAGAGACGATTTAAAATTATTCAGCTGCTGTTGATGGGAAATGACTTTGTGGTATTTTTGGATAGCGCTTTGAATGGCCTGGCTGAGCGTATCAGCCGGACACGGTTTGGGATGAAACTGAAAGATATTGCCCTCGTTTACCGCTCGAATAGCCGTCGGCATATCCGCGGTACCGGTCAGCATCATGCGAACGGTGTCCGGACTGGTTTTTTTGACATACGCCAAAAACTCAATCCCATTCATGCCCGGCATCATGAAGTCGGAAACAATGACAGCATAGGGACCATTTTCCTCCACCTGTTGCAAGGCCTCTTCGCCACTGAGCGCGGTGTCTATCCGAAACTGACTGCGCAGCTGGCGCTTGAGTCCGGCCAGCACCATGGCATCGTCATCGACCAGTAATACTTTATCCTTCATTACACTTTCCTCTCTGCGAGATCCTTACATACGAGTTGCCATTCGTCTATTCGATGGCCGACTCCCAGGTTGTCAAGATACCCGCGATCCAGTTGTTTTAATTCGCCGGAATTATTTTCATCCATTTTCAAACGGTCGTATGCATCACCAAAATGAACGGCCGTCAAAAGCCCGGTCGAGTTCGCCAGGCTTTTGCCGGGACAATGATGAAACGCTATCGCTTCAATGACCGGGTAGTCCAAGCCCCATAACCCCATTAAATAGGCGCCAATTTCCGCATGGCTGGTGCCAAACATATCATTTTCAAGTTCCCACAGATTTTGTCCATCTGGCCGGGCCTCAACCAAAATTTTTTGATACGGTTCCTGGAAATTCGTGACCAGGATCAGTTTCCCCAAATCGTGAAACATGCCGGCCATTAAGGCGTTGTTTACCAGATATTGATCAAGGCGCTCTTCTTTGGAGATGGTTTGCGCCAACATACTGACCGACATACTGTGATCAAAAAGTTCGTCAAAATTGAACCAGGAAAATTTTTTTTGATTGAATTCGGAAAAGATTTTGACCGAAAGCACCAGCGCTTTGATGGTTTCAGTCCCCAGCAGCATTACCGCCTCTTTGGGGTTGCTGATTTTGCGAACGAGCCCGAAAAATGCCGAGTTCACGACCTGTAGGATTTTGGCTGTCATCGCCAGATCGGCAGATATAATGTCACCAATTTTTTGCACCGAGGGCTCCGACGCCTGCAACTCATTGATGACATCGGTATAAATGGCCGGCAGGCTGGGTAACGTCTCTGTTTGCGAAACGATGCGTTTAATGGATTCATCTTCAAGCAAATTCCGCAAACCAAAGAGCTTGTTGAGGGTATGTTTTAAAATATCCGCATCACAGGGTTTGGAAAGGCTTTGGTGGGCCAGCTGGATGGACTTAAACGTTGTTTCCTGTTCCACCTGCCCGGAAAGAATAATCCGCACAACCTGCGGATGTTGGTGTTTGACTTCCTCCAACAGCTGGACGCCATCCATCTCCGGCATTCTTAGATCAGACACGATGACATCGAAGGGCTCGGCACTTAAAATGTCCAGTGCCTCACGGCTGCTGGCGGTAAAGCACATCTCCCACTCCGCACGCATTTTTCTGAGCGACCGCTGAAGTCCTTTTAGGACCATGGGCTCATCGTCAACAAATAATATGCGTCTTTTAGTTTGATCATTCATTAGCGGATCAATTCGTGTCTATCGGCAGCCGGATGACGAAGGTGGCGCCTTTTTTTTCCTCGGTTTCAATGTCAATCGTGCCGCCATGCTTATCAACGATTACAGAGTGGGCGATGGCCAGCCCCTGTCCGGTTCCACGGCCCGGTTCCTTGGTCGTAAAAAACAGATCAAATATGCGATGCCGGATATGCTCAGGGATGCCGGATCCCGTGTCGCTGATCCGGATTTCAGCCCGATTTTCGGATTGATGGCTGCTGATGGAAATGGTGCCTTTTTCAGCTGAGTTATCCGTTTTGGCATCGGAGATGGCATGGGCGGCATTCACAATCAAATTTAAAATTACCTGGTTAAATTCAGCGCGGTGGCAGGGCACCATCGGTAAGGCGGTATCGAAATCGGTTTTCAATTCGGCCACATATTTCCATTCATTGCGCGTTATGGTGATGGTTTTTTCAATTTCTTTGTTGATATCAACGGGTTCTTTTTCAGCGCCCCCCGGATGGGCAAATATTTTCATGGCCTGCACGATATGGGTGATCCGATCGACGCCTTTGAGGGTTTGCTCGATGGCCAGGGGGACTTCTTCCTCGAGATAGGCTATGTCCAACGCTTCTAATCCTTCCTCAACTTCTTGTATGCGCTCCGGGATTAATGTGCCAGTTTTGGCAGCATTGATGGCGTCCTTGTACAGGTCGCAGGCGGCGATCAAATCCTTGAAGGCATCCTGCAGAAACCGGGTGTTGTCGCCGACAAACTGGGCCGGTGTGTTGATCTCATGCGCAATCCCGGCGGCCAGTTGCCCGATGGCTTCCATTTTCTGAGACTGATGCAGCTGGGCTTCAAATTTTATCCGATCGGTGATGTCGGCACCGATAATCGTCAGGCCCGAAATGTGCTGATCGTCGCCTTTAAAAGGGGTGATGGAAAGCCCCAGATAGCGATCCTCACCGTCGGCATTGCGGTAGTGGATGTTATCCACCCGGACGTTGCACCCTTCGGACCGGCTTTTTGAAATACCGTCTGATATTTTGTCCCAATCCCATTCAATCCCGCAGCGGTCCAGGCTCATTCCCATCACATCGGCGGCGGATATGTTGAATACCTTGGCAGCTATGGCGTTCCAATGTATGACCTCGTTATCGCGGCTTAGGCCGATCAGAATTGTCGGCAAAGATGATATCAGATGCTCAATTTCGCGGTGCGCCTGTTTAACCGTTTGTTTGGCCTTTTTGCGCTTTTTTATCTGGCGCTTGAGCTCGTGGTTGGACTTCACCAGTTCGGTGGTTCGATCTTTGAGCTGTTTTTCGGCGCGATTCTTGTCGC
>CAZJHF010000287.1:0-5380 GCA_964545505.1 uncultured Desulfobacterales bacterium
GTTGCCACTACGGCTACCTGTTCGACTCTGGGATGCTCAATGATCAACGACTCCAGCTCATAGGGATAAATTTTATAGCCGCCGCGATTAATCAGATCTTTGGTGCGCCCGTAGATTTTAATATAGCCGTTTTCATCTTTAGAGGCCAGGTCGCCCATGAAGAGCCAGCCATCTACAATTTGTTTGTCTGTTTCTGCAGGATTATTCCAATAACCCTGCATGACATGCCATCCCTGAATCGTCAGTTCCCCGATTTCACCGTCCGGCAGTGGTCTTTGCGTGACGGGTTCCACCACCTGCATTTGGGTTCCCTCGACCGGTTTGCCGACATATTTTTCGCGAAGCTCGAGCGGAGAAGGGTAGGGGCACATGGTTGCCAGCCCCGGTCCGACTTCGGTAGCGCCCCAGAAGGATGTCAGATAGACGCCCATTTCTTTTTCCACGCGCGCGATCAATCCTTCCGGCACAATCATTCCGGCACTCAAACCGGCGCGCAGCGAACTCAGATCATAGTTGGGCCTGCTTTTGTGATTCAGCTCAAGAATGTAGTGGGGCGGTGCGCCCATTTGCAATGTTATTTTTTCGTGTTCAATTATCTGAAAGGCGCCTTCAACCTCAAATTTATCCATTAGAACCAGGGTTGCGTGCAGCAAAATGGGCTGGATCAAAACCGAACCGCAGCCATAGGAATGGCTCATGGGTAAAATACCGATAAAAATATCATCGGCCGATGCTCCGGTACCCAGGGCATATTCCCGGGCACCCCGTATTGCAGCATAGTGCCGGATCATAGCCCCTTTGGGCTGTCCGGTGGTGCCGGAAGTATACAATAGCATGCATAGGTCTTGCTGTGGATCCAGGGCAACGGACGGCAATGCTTTATCTTTGCCGGTTTCCATCAATCGGTCATAATCGATCACACCGGTCTCCTGGGCATTGCCGGCAACAATAATGTGCTCAAGTTGAGGCAGTTGGCCCCTAATTTTTTGAGTCTCTCTAACGTAATCGTAGACATCCCATTGGTTGAAAATAAATAGTCCCCGGGCTCCTGAATTTTTAAGGATGAATTCAGCCTCGTGCAGGCGATAAAGGGCGTTAATCCAGACAACAACAACTCCGATTTTTTGCAGGGCGTAAAAGGCGGTGATAAGCTCCAGCGAGTTTTTCATGTAGATGGCCACTCGATCGCCTTTTTCAAAACCCAAATCTGCCAGACCGGTTGCCAGCGCATCCACCGCGGCGTTGAGTTCTGTATATGTTATGCGTCGGTCACCGTCTACTATCGCAACTTTATCCGGTGATTCGGTCGCAGATTTCTCTATTACTTGGCCCAATGTTAAAGGTTCTAATGACTTCATCTAGCAACCTTTATGTCATGAATTTAGGATACAAATGGTTCAAAGGTTCAGGGTTCAGAGGTTGTAAGATTCTGCATTGCCGTTGTGTGCCTAAGCGGTTAGTTTGATCAAAAATATCTTGATACTATCCGTTCAGCCACAAAGACTCTAAGGCACAAAAATTACATTGAAATTTATTGATTCCATATCCAAAAGAGATTTTATGATTGGCCTTCTTAGGTTCACAATGATTTAAAGTACAGACTATCTCTTTGGGTCTTAGTGTCTTGGTGGCTAAAGCTGTCCGCATTAACTAACACTCATGCAGTGAATTCGTGGCAACTTAAAATCGTCATAGAAGGATTTACATATTGCGCCGGTACTGGCCGCCGACTGCATAGAGTGCCTGGGTGATCTGGCCCAGGCTGCACGTCCGCACGGCTTCCGTTAGCTCAGCGAAAATGTTGTCGCCGGACAGCACGACTTTTTGCAAGCGCTCCAGGGCTGCCGGGGCTTCCTTTGCGTTGCGCTTTTTAAAGTCAGCCAGCCGCTTGAGCTGTGATTGTTTTTCAGCTTCGCTGGCGCGTGCCAGTTCTACCGCCTCGCTGAGCTGTTCCCCGTCGGCATGCGGATCGCGAAAGGTATTGACGCCGATGATGGGCAAATCACCGGTGTGTTTGAGGGTCTCATAGTAAATTGATTCTTCCTGGATTTTACTGCGCTGATACCCCGTTTCCATGGCCCCCAAAACGCCACCGCGTTCGGTAATGCGGTCAAATTCCATCAACACCGCTTCTTCCACCAGGCGGGTTAACTCCTCGAAAATGAAACTGCCCTGGTTCATGTTTTCATTTTTTGTCAGGCCCCATTCGCGGTTAATAATTAATTGAATGGCCAGTGCCCGTCTGACGGACTCTGCACTGGGGGTAGTGATGGCCTCATCAAAGGCATTGGTGTGCAGGCTGTTGCAGTTATCATAGATGGCACATAACGCCTGCAGGGTCGTGCGAATATCATTAAACTGAATATCCTGGCTGTGCAAAGAGCGCCCGGAGGTTTGAATATGATATTTGAGCATCTGTGAGCGTTCGGATCCACCGTATTTATCCCGCATGGCCACTGCCCAGATTCGTCGGGCCACCCGCCCGATCACATTGTATTCGGGGTCCAGTCCATTGGAGAAGAAAAAGGAAAGATTGGGCGCAAAACTGTCGATGGGCATCCCCCTGGAAAGGTAGTACTCCACGTAAGTGAATCCATTGGCCAGTGTCAGCGCCAACTGCGTGATCGGGTTGGCGCCGGCTTCAGCAATATGATAGCCGGAAATTGATACCGAATAAAAGTTGCGAACATGATTTTCGATAAAATATTGCTGAATATCCCCCATCATTTTTAAAGCAAAATCAATTGAGAAGATGCAGGTGTTTTGTCCCTGGTCTTCTTTAAGAATGTCGGCCTGAACCGTACCGCGCACATGGGACAGTACGCTGGCGCGTATTTTCTGATATTGTGCATCGGAAGGTGCTTTGCCGTTTTCAGCCGTATATTTATCCACCTGCTGATCGATGGCCGTGTTTAAAAACATGGCGAGAATGATGGGTGCCGGACCGTTAATGGTCATTGAAACCGAAGTGTTGGGTGCACACAAATCAAAACCGTCATAAAGCATTTTGACATCATCCAGGGTGCAGATGCTTACGCCCGAAGTGCCGACTTTGCCGTATATATCCGGGCGAATGTCCGGGTCACAACCGTATAGAGTGACCGAGTCAAAGGCCGTCGACAGACGTTTGGCCTCATAATTGGCCGAAAGCATCTTAAAACGCTGATTGGTGCGGGCCGGATCGCCTTCACCGGCAAACATGCGGGTGGGGTCTTCATCCACGCGTTTTAAGGGGAACACCCCGGCCGTAAAGGGAAATTGCCCCGAGATATTTTCTTCCCGTAACCAGCCGAAAATTTCACCCGGGTCTTTGAACTTTGGCAGTTCAATCTTGGGTATGCGGGTATGCGATAAGGACTCGGAAAAAAGCGGCACCCTGATCTCACGATCGCGCACCTGATAGATCAGCTCATCTGAACTGTAGGTTGCCTTAATCTTTTCCCATTCCTCAAGTGTTTGAAGCGATTCTGGCTTCAGGGCCGCTTCGGCGGCTTTAATCTGAGCTTTAAAGGTGTCCATCAGCTGGCTGGCATCATCTTTCAAATCGCCACTGCTCAGCATATTGGCAGCTTCTTTCAGGTGCCACACGTTTCGGATGGCTTGTGCCTGAGCGTTTGTTTCACGGTGATATTCTCTGAGGTGATCTGAGACTTCACTCAAATAGCGGGTGCGTTCAGGCGGAATGATGATGGTTTTAGATGTTGATGTTCGCGTTTGAGATCGTGGCAGACTGGATTTAAACGATACGCCGGCTTTTGCGGCGAGTGCATCCATGATGGCGTGATAGAGTGCCGTTACGCCGTCATCGTTGAATTTGGATGCGATGGTTCCAAAGACCGGCATGTCTTCCGGTGATTGATCAAAGGCCTTGCGGTTGCGCTGGACTTGCTTGCGAACATCGCGCACCGCATCTTCGCCGCCCCGTTTTTCAAATTTATTGACAACCACCAGATCGGCAAAATCCAGCATGTCAATTTTTTCAAGCTGGGAGGCGGCGCCAAATTCGCTGGTCATCACATAAACAGACAGGTCCACCATGTCGATAATGCGGGAGTCGCCCTGTCCAATGCCTGCGGTTTCAGCGATGATTAGTTCATATCCGGCAGCCTGTACGGCTTCAATGGCTTCACTTAATATGTCGGGAATTTCTGTCTGGGATTTACGCGTGGCCAGCGAGCGCAAATATACCCGCGGATTGCCGATGGCATTCATGCGAATTCGATCGCCGAGCAGTGCTCCTCCGGTTTTGCGCCGCGAGGGATCACAGCTGATGATGGCAATGCGAATATCTTGGCTATCATGCAGCATGCGTAAAATCAGTTCATCGGTCAAGGATGACTTACCGGCTCCGCCGGTACCGGTTATGCCGATTACAGGTGCTTTACGCTTGCCAATTTTTTTTGCCAGCTCAGCACGCAGGGCTGCCAGATCACCGTTTTCCTGGGCCTTGGCGTATTCAGCGGCCGATATCAGGTTGGCCACCAGCAATTTATTGTCCGGAGACAAATCATCAAATGCAAAGCCACCTTTTTTGACCGTCGTGAAATCGATGGCTGCAACCATATGATTGATCATGCCCTGCAACCCCAGTTGGGCTCCATCTTCGGGCGAATAAATTTTAGTAACGCCATACGATTCAAGCTCTGCAATCTCATCAGGCACAATCACGCCACCACCGCCGCCGAAAATTCTGATATGGGGTGCCCCTCGTTCCTTTAAAAGATCGACCATATATTTGAAAAATTCGATATGACCGCCCTGGTAACTGGATACCGCGATTCCCTGGGCATCTTCTTCGATGGCGGCGTCCACGATCTCCTGAACCGATCGATTATGTCCTAAATGAATGACTTCAACGCCGGTATCCTGCAGGATTCGGCGCATGATATTAATGGCGGCATCGTGGCCATCGAAAAGCGAGGTTGCTGTGACGACGCGGACGTAATTTTCAGGTTTGTAAACTTCGACCTCAGCTGTCATTTTGCCTCCTTAATACCGATTAAACATTGCATTTGTCATTAACGGTCAAGCGTGAGTCGAAACCAGAAGGATGCTCATTTCATTTCACCGGCATACATTCCCAGAATAATGCCGGTCTGCAGTTTGATATAGTCTTCAATACTGTAATGGTGGGCCAGGTACCAGCGTCTAAAAGTCCACATATGCCCCAGGACGACGATATTATGAGCGGCCAGTTCCAGATTATTTTCTTTTAGGTTTATTAAATCGCCGGTTTTGGCGATGCGAGCCAGCGCTTTTACAAAAAGGCCCGTAATGCGCAGCTCATTTTCCAGAACGCGTTTTTGCCATTGAGCCGGCAACGACTGGGTTTCCTGATAAATCAAAAGAATAAAATCGCTCATCTGATGGCAAACCATAA
>CAZJHF010000288.1:0-5377 GCA_964545505.1 uncultured Desulfobacterales bacterium
TGGAAGGTGCCGGCAAACTCATGGGGCTTGCCAGCTATGGCACGCCGCGGGATGACATTATCGACATTCTGCGGCAGCAGATGCTTTACCATCCGTTTTCACCCTATCCAAGAGACGAATCCGGAAAACTGAAAGTTGTGCAACTTGATCCCGAAAGTCAATTTGCGCAGGATCTGTGCGCATCTTTACAGGTGCTGACCACCGAATTTTACCTGGAGGCTGCAGCCCGCGTAAAATCGTGGCATCCTTCAAAGCACCTGGTGTTAACGGGCGGCTGTTCGATGAATTGCATCGCCAATACGGCGGTTCACAAAAGCGGTTTGTTTGACGATACCTGGGTGCCGGCTCAACCCCACGACGGGGGTATCGGTCTGGGCCAGGCCCTGTTTGTCTGGCACCATGTTCTGGAGCAGCCGCGGGTGCCTGAAGCATGGAGTCCTTATCTGGGAACCGACGCAGGGGATCTGCGTGTTGATGTGATCCCGCAGATCATTCAATTTTTGGAAGCGGGTAAAAGTGTCGGTCTATGCTACGGGCGGGCCGAATCAGGGCCCCGGGCGCTCGGGCATCGCAGCATTCTTCTGGACCCGCGCATTCCCGACGGCAAAGATCGATTAAACCAGCGGGTTAAACACCGTGAATGGTACCGTCCTTTTGCACCGATGGTGCTCGGGGATTGGGGTGTGCCCAGCAGGTACATGTCCTACGTTGTGCCGACTGATGCCGAGCAGGTTCCTGCAATCACCCATGTTGACGGCACCAGCCGGCCTCAGATTGTCGATGGCCGTGACGACCCCTTTATCTTGAAGTTACTATTGGCCTGGCGGGACAGAACCGGCTGCCCCCTCCTTTTGAATACGTCTTTTAATTGCCAGGAGCCGCTGGTGGATACCATTGAACAGGCCCGGGCGACGTGGAAGCGCACCGATCTCGATGTGCTGGTCACCCCTGAAGGGATCGAGGTGGACAAAACCGGGACCGATGAACGCCTGTCACAAGCCGCTTTCAAAAATGCCTCCCTGCGGGCTTCATCCGGATGAAAATCTGTTATTATACGCCGTTTAAGCCCCTTTCGCACGTCAATCCTTCCGGAGATTGGGTAACGGCAACCGGCATATTTTCTTATCTGAACGAACAGGAGCATCGGGTGGTTCCGATGAGCGATTTTCGGTGCCGCTGGATTTATTGGAAACCCTGGCGCTGGCCCCATCTGCTGCAGGAAACCCTGAGGGTGGTGCGGGAAAATTCCGCTAAAGGTATGGATCTGTGGTTTACCTATCACAGCTATTACAAGGCGCCGGATCTCCTGGGGGCGGCGGCTGCCAGACGGATGGGTATTCCATACGTTATTTTTCAGGGAATTTATTCTACCAAACGCAGGCGCGCCTGGAAGACCTATCCCGGATTCTATCTGAACAGACGCAGCCTGTGTGCCGCCCGGCACATTTTCACCAACAAAAAGCTCGATTTGCTGAATTTGAAACGGCTCATACCGGATCATAAGATCACCTATATCGCGCCGGGGCTGATAGCCGATGATTTCAATTTTGATGCCGGGGCGAGGGCCGAAATCAGGAATACGTTGAATTTAGGCGATGATCCGGTGGTTTTTACGGCAGCCATGTTTCGGCCCGATGTCAAAACCGAAGGCCTGACCTGGGTGATTCGGACCTGCGGCGCGCTTTACCGGCGGGGCCATCCACTGCAGCTGGTCATCGCCGGAGACGGCAAAGAAAAGGATAAACTCAAACAACTGGCCGATGAACATCTGCCGCAGCGCACGCGCTTTGTCGGCAACATCGCCCGCAGCGAAATGTACCGCTATTACAGCGTCGGCGATCTGTTTGTTTTTCCCGGGATCCGGGAGTCGCTGGGTATGGTCTTTCTCGAAGCCCAGGCCTGCGGGCTTCCGGTGGTTGCTTTTGACAATGCCGGCGTACCGGAAGCCGTAAATGACGGTGTCACCGGCTTGCTGGTCCCTGCCTTTGACGCCAGGGCCTTTAAAGAAGCCATTGCCCGGCTGCTAGATGATGTTGAGCTGCGCCGCAGGATGGGACGCGCGGGCAAAGCATACGTCCGGCAAAACCACAACCTGCATCAAAATTATAAAATAATGGAAGACGTTCTTGAGCGCATTGTTCAAACAGCACATCATGCCGATTGACGCTGTACATCCTTCATCCAATACGCCCGTATGCTAACGATTCGGCGACGGCGATGATTCTGAGTTTAATTTGATTGTTGGGAAAAACCGGTTTCTTATGGAAAACAAAGAAGTGACCCGATTCGGTCTTATGCGACACGCCGAAACTTTTTGGAATCGGGAAAGCCGCATCCAGGGGCACCGCGATTCCGACCTGACGGGCAGCGGCAAAAAAGAAGCCGATGCCTGGGGTCATCGCTTGAAAGGTATTGCCTGGGACCGTATCCTGGGCAGTGACCTGGGGCGTGCGGTCAATACGGCTGACATCATCAATCGCCACCTGCGGATTCCCTTTGAGGCCGATCCGCTGTTCAGAGAGCAGGACTGGGGTGAGTGGACCGCTAAACCAACCCATACCATTATAAATGAAGAACTGCACAAGCTGGATGAAGACAAAAGATACGGCTGGCTTTTTTGCCCGCCGGGCGGTGAAGATCGCATCAGTGTGTGGCAAAGAAGCCACAACGCCCTGGTGGTTGCTGCCCGAAAATGGCCCGGCAGCACCCTCCTGGTGGTCACCCACGAAGGGGTGATTAAAAATCTAATCTACCGTCTGTGCAACCGGATCTATGCGCCGCAAGAGCCCGCTTTGATTAAATCCCGGCATTTGCACTGGCTGGTTATCCATAAAAGCGGCCTGCAGCTTCATGAAATCAATGCCCTGCAATTACCTGAAGCGAATTAATAGCGATATGAAAATACTGACGATTCACGATATTCGCAAAGAATATTTTGATTTGGATCTGGGGGCCTATCGACTGACTTTTGATGACGGGCTTTTCTCTCAATATTATTATTTTCAATTTTTTAAAGATCATCCTGAAAAACTCACGTATTTCATTGCGACCTCTTTGATCAAGCCCGGAGCGGCAAGGCCCGTTTTCAACGGCCGGTATTTGCCCTATTTAAAATCCAAAAAGTATATGTACCGCACTTTCGCCGAAGGCCGCTTTGATCATTTTATGACTGTTGATGAACTGCAGGCGCTCAGCCGGCATGAAAATGTTGACATCGGCGTCCACAGCCACTTCCATGATGTGATTCTGACCCGCAGCCTGCCGCACAAACAAAAGGCAATTAGCCCCTGGAAGCATGAACGCATCCAGGCCGCTAAAGAAATTGCCCCCGAAGCGGTCAGCATCCGTTCCAAGCTGGCGTTTAAGGGGGTCGAAGTTAGCGAGGGAAAATTGATTGCCAGATCCCAAAGCGCCTGGGAGGACTTTATTAAGCATGATACCGAGCGGAGTTTAAAATGGTTTGAGCGCTATTTAAAAATTCAGCCGAAGGTATACGCTTTCCCGTTTAACGAGTACAGCGATACATTTGTCCGGATTCTTAAATCCTTGGGCTTTGAACAATTTTATGCCGCCCGGCCCAGGAATAAAGAGAAAATTACCGGACGGATCGATATTGACAGTTTAATCAAGTAGTTATATATTTACCGCCGGAATCGGCTAACGCGGAGAATATCATTTATGCGAATTTATGAGCAAGTTCTGGTAAGATGCCAGGATATTAGATTGCTTCGCTCCGCTCGCAATGACATGTTGCTTCGCTTCGCCCCGCACGCCTCGCCTGAGCGGCCCACGCCCGCCATGCGAGCAAGGCGAGGCGGGCAGGGTCGCAATGACCCACGAATGTTTCGTACTGTCATTGCGAGGAGCGTGAGCGACAAAGCAATCTTTTGCTTAATTTCACCGAGAATTGCTGCGAATTTTTAAAAGCGCTTGAAATCCTATTAAAGATGCTGTAACTGTAGCCGATTACCTGAATCTTGCATGAAAATTAATGAGAAGATTAAATTTTTTGATAAGGATGGAAACCATCTTATCTCATTAATTTTCACCCGATGGGCGAGCCGGAGGCTTCCATCTGCTGCGTTATTCAGCGCGAAGCATAGCTGACTATGGCTTCGCCCTGAAGTGCCTTGCATATGAAAGCCTTCGACTCGTGCAACATCCAGGTATTACCAGAATCTTGCACTAAAATTCAGGTATTACAGCGCTAATTTCAACTTAGAGAGGCACTTGATGAAAACATATTACCTGGCTTCCGCCGGTTGCCCGCGCCGAGCGGTCGATTCTCAAAAAATAGCGGACTATCTTGAAACCAATAATATTAAATATACTCAGGATGTTAAGAAGGCAGATCTGATCATTGTCAGCACCTGTGCAGCGCTTAAATCAAGGGAGGATCTGTCGAAAACCGCGGTTACCTGGTACCAGGAACAAAAGCACCAGGATGCCAAGATCGTCGTCGCCGGTTGCCTGGGCAAAATTAATCCGGCCGTCAAAAAGGAATTCGCAGAAGTGGCCTTTATTTCACCCAGAGAAATCGATGCCCTGGATGATATGATTTCAGCCAGAGTTCGCTTCAAAGATATTCCGGATCCGAATCAAATCGGAACTTTTCCCCTGTTTCCGGATAAACCGGAGCGCCAGGCCAAAGGCGATCGTTTAAACAAGCGCCTTGATGCGGCCTATGAAAAAGAGAATCTGTTTACATTACGGATTGCAACAGGCTGTCTGGGCAACTGCAGCTATTGTGCGGTCAAATTTGCCGTCGGTCAGCTGGAAAGCAAGCCGCTGGATACGATTGTCACCGAGTTTAAAAGCGGTCTGGATCAGGGGTTTGATCACTTTGTGCTCATTGCCGGAGATGTGGGTTGCTATGGTGTGGATATCGGAATCTCGGTCATTGATCTGCTTTCAACACTATTTGCTGTTGAGGGGTCCTATCAAATCACCATCAAGGAGTTCAATGCCCAGTGGGTGGTCAAATATTTTGAAGATCTGTTGAACATTTTTAAGCAACATTATGAAAAGATAGACTATATCGTGATTCCGGTGCAGTCGGCCTCAAATCGATTGCTGCGTCTGATGAAAAGACCTTACACAATAGAAGATGTTAAAAAGTATCTGAATATCCTTAAAGCAGAGGTGCCCGGGTTGCAGATGTCCACTCATATCATGGTGGGATTTCCGGGCGAGACTGAAGAAGATTTCAAACAGTCGATCGATTTTATCAAAGAATACGAATTTCCGTTTGTTGATATATATGCTTATGATGACCGACCGAACACCGCCGCCGGCCAGATGGCGGGTAAGGTGCCGCAAGACATCATCGATGAGCGCGTACAGGCGGTCAAAAAGGTTCAAAAACAAATTCTGACCC
>CAZJHF010000289.1:0-1483 GCA_964545505.1 uncultured Desulfobacterales bacterium
GGCTTTACCGCGAACCTCCACCCTGGCTTTAAACAATGCGACCCTGCCGTATGCTGTTGAGGTTGCCAATAAAGGCTGGAAAAAGGCCATGCTGGAAAATCCTGAGATCAAACGCGGCGCCAATGTGGTGGAAGGTAAGGTGACCTATAAAGGCGTCGCGGATGCTTTCGGATTGAAATACGTTGATATCGATAAACTCGTTTAAAAGCTATCTCTTTGGTTGAGCCCGTTACTGGCCAACTTATAACACGGATTAATACAAAGGAGTCAGAAATGATTGTAGGCATTTTAAAGGAAATTAAGGCTGAGGAGAATCGCGTCTGTATGACGCCTGCCGGTGTAGAGGTCATGCGGCAAAATGGCCACGAAGTTCTGGTTGAAAAAAATGCCGGCAGAGGCAGCGGGTTTCAAAACAGCGCCTATAAGAATGCGGGCGCTGAGATCATCAACACCCCCAAAGACATCTTTAAACGTGCCGATATGGTCATGCATGTCAAAGAGCCCCTGCCGGCTGAATATGATCTGATCCGTAAAGGCCAGATAATTTTCACCTATCTGCATCTGGCGGCGGCCGAAGAATTGACCCGGGTGCTGATCAAAAGCGGCTCAATCGGAATCGCCTATGAAACTATTCAGAAGGACGATGGCTCTTTGCCGCTGCTGACGCCAATGAGCGAGGTGGCCGGCCGCATGGCGATCCAGCAGGGCGCCAAGTACCTGGAAATGGCCCACGGCGGCCACGGCGTTCTATTGGGAGGCGTGCCCGGCGTCGACCCGGGCACGGTGGTCATTATCGGCGGTGGTGTGGTGGGCACCAATGCCGCTAAAATGGCCTGCGGATTGGGAGCCAAGGTTTATATTCTGGATATGAACCTGGAACGCCTGCGCTATTTAAGTGATGTAATGCCCAGCAACTGTTTTCTGCTGATGTCCAAGCCGAGCACCGTCCGCCGGCTTATCAAGGAGGCTGATGTGGTCGTCGGTGCCGTGCTGATTCCGGGCGCCAAAGCGCCGCGGTTGATTACCCGGGAAATGCTGAAAACCATGAAAAAGGGTGCGGTGCTGGTTGATGTGGCCATTGATCAGGGCGGCTGCTTCGAGACATCCAAAGCCACCACTCACGGAGAACCGATATACGAAGTTGAGGGTGTGGTCCATTACGGCGTGGCCAATATGCCCGGCGCGGTTCCCAAAACATCCACCCTGGCGCTGACCAATGCCACTCTGCCGTACGCGGTGGAAATTGCCAATAAAGGTTGGATAAAGGCCATGCAGCAAAATCCTGAAATTAAGTACGGCGCCAACGTGGTTAAAGGCAAGGTCACCTATGATGGTGTGGCTGAGGCGTTTGGGCTGGAGTTTACCCCCATCGATTCACTCCTTTAAAACTGCTTTCGGATCCTCATCTAATGGCCGATGGCTGTGTTACAAGTCGTTTCGAAATACTCGCGTACTACCGTGTACGCTCCGTTTTCGAAACGCC
>CAZJHF010000289.1:1583-5321 GCA_964545505.1 uncultured Desulfobacterales bacterium
CAAGTCGTTTCGAAATACTCGCGTACTACCGTGTACGCTCCGTTTTCGAAACGCCTTGCGCCTTGCCCTCGACCATAACCTGAGGCCCGAAAACAGTTTTACAATAATTTAAATTATAGCACAAAACGAACAGGGTACACAGGTAACACCTAAACAATGAACCTTTGAACCCTGGAACCCTGAACCTCAGAACATAAAATTGATAGAAGGAGATTGTAATGAAAAAAGATTTAAAAGACTGGTTCGTGCCATGGCTGATGACGGCCCGGGAATACAATACCAGCATCCTGGATAAAGCCTGGGCGCAACCCGATCATGCCCGTCTGATGCTGAATGAAAATCCGATTCAGCCGTCTGAAAAAATAATTGAAGCTATTGCCGATGCGGCGCGAAACGGCAACTGGTATCCGGATAGCTTTAAAGCCTTGCGCACCAAAATCGGACAGATGTATGATCTGGGTCCCGATAATGTGGCGCTGTGCAATGGTTCATCGGAGACCATCGATGCCATGATGCGTATTTTTATGCAGCCCGGAGAAGAAATTATTATGTCCAACCCGACCTTTGAGCTGTTTCCGGTGCGGGCTGAGCTGTGCGGTTGCAAGGCGGTGCAAATTCCCCTGCGCGAGGGCGATCTGCAGTATGATGTTGACGGTATGCTCAATGCGATCAGCGACAAGACCCAATTGATGCTGGTTATCAATCCCAACAACCCCACCGGCGTGTTTATCGATGATGACGACTTGATCCGGTTCTGTGAAACCGGAATTCCGCTGTGCATTGACGAGGCCTATGCCGCCTATACACCCGAGCGAAAGACCAAAGCCCCGTTAATCAAAAAATATCCGCATGTGTTTTTATCCGTTACCCTCTCCAAAGCCCACGGGTTTGCCGGTATTCGCTTCGGCTTTGTGCTGGGATCCGAAGAGATGATCAAGGCCTTTAACACCATGTTTTTGCCCTGGAATGTCAGTCTGATGTCGGCCGCGGCTGCCGAGGCCATCTTTGATCATCCGGCTGAAGTCGAAGACAAAGTCAAACACAACAACAGCTGGATGGATCGCTTTAGCGACGAGCTACGGAAATTGGGTCTCAAGCCTTATCCGGCCCACGGCAATTACATGCTGGTGGATGCTTCCATGACGGGTAAAACCACCTCTGAAATCCTGGATGCGGCCATAAAGACCCATAAAGTGTATCTAAAGCGCATCGGTGAAATCCACGGCAAATCCGGTTATTTTCGCGTCACGCCCGGGGTTGATGAAGAAAACGAGCGCTTTATCACGTTTATCCGGGAATACTTTGGTTAGAGAGCTGTAAGATAAGCGGACATGTCATTTTCTTCATGGCGCTATGATCTCTATATTACCAGTGGCCTGATATTTGGGATTCGACCTGCGCAGTTTCTGAAATCAATTGCATGGCTGCCTTGTATCCCAAATATCAGGCCACAATGTACTTCAGGGCAACTTATCCGCATAGCGCCTGTCAGAAAATAACATGTCCGCAATCCAGTCCGGAGCGTCTAAGCACATTATCGGGATCAGGTTTAAATCAGCCAAATACGTTTAGTCAAAGGAGATCTGTTTTGAAGGAAAGCGCGCAGGTTGTTATTATCGGCGGCGGAATTATCGGCTGTAGCACCGCCTACCATCTGGCGAAGATGGGCTGGCAGGATGTGGTTCTGATCGAAAAAGATGAGTTGACCAGCGGTTCCACCTGGCACGCCGCCGGCCTGGTGGGTCAGCTGCGCTCGGATCGCAACCTCACGCGCATGCTGCAATACAGCGTTGATCTCTACGGGCAGCTTGAAGAGGAAACGGGTCAAAATACCGGCTGGAAAAAAACCGGCTGTCTGCACCTTGCCAGTACCAAAGAGCGCATGCTGGAACTAAAGAGAGGGGCCACCACCGCACGCAGCTTCGGGCTGGAAATGCACATCATAACACCCCGGGAAGCTTATGACCTTTGTCCGATTATTTCACTGGATGGTCTCATCGGTGCTGCCTTCATGCCGACCGACGGGCAGGCCGATCCGTCGGGCATCACCCAGGCCCTGGCCAGAGGAGCTCGCAATGGCGGGGTCAAAATCCAGCGCCATACCCTGGTGACCGGATTTGAATTCGGCCGCCAACGGGTGTCAGCAGTAAAAACGACCCGCGGTGATATCCAGTGCGAAATCGTTGTTAACTGCAGTGGAATGTGGGGCTACCAGATGGGCCAGCTGCTGGGGGTCAACACACCGGTGGTGCCCTTCCAGCATCAATATCTGGTCAGCGAAGTAATTGATGGGATTCCAAAGGATTTGCCGACCATCCGTGACAAGGACAATTTGATTTACTATAAAGGCGAAGTCGGCGGGCTGGTGATGGGCGGCTATGAAAGAAACGGCATTCCCTGGGCTGTTGATGAAGTACCCAATGATTTTTCCTCACGCCTGCTCGATTCTAATACCGACCACTTTATGCAGTTGGCCGCGCCCGCTATGCAGCGCACCCCCTGCCTGCAGAGTGTCGGTATTTCCGAACTCATTAACGGACCTGAAGCCTTCACACCGGACGGCAATGCTATCATGGGGCCGGCACCGGAGCTGGATAACTGTTTTGTGGCCGTGGGCTTCAATGCTTTTGGCATTGCCGCCGCCGGCGGTGCCGGTAAAATGATGGCCGAATGGATTGCTGAAGGCGAACCCAGCCTGAATATCTGGCCCCTGAACATTCGCCGGCTCGGGCCGCACCATATCAGCCGGTCATATAACCTGGAGCGCACCCGGGAGATCTATGGCAAGCATTACACCATCCACTGGCCCAACGAAGAGCACGAATCGGCGCGTGGAATCCGGCGCACGCCGCTGTATGCGCTTCTCAAAGAAAAAGGGGCTGTCTTCGGTGCCAAATACGGCTGGGAGCGGCCCAACTGGTTTGCGCCAGACGACATCGCGCCTGCAGATGAGCTGACCTTTGACATTCCCAACTGGTTTGAGCATGTCGGCAACGAGCATCAGGCCGCCCGGAAAAAGGTGGTGCTAATCGATCAGTCCTCATTTTGCAAGTTTGAAATCGAGGGTCCCAAAGCGCTGGATTTTCTGGACTGGCTGGCAGCCAACAATATTGACAAACCGGTGGGCAGCGTCACCTACACCCAATTGTGCAATGCACGCGGCACCATTGAATGCGATCTGACCATTGCTCGGATCGCCCGGGAAAAATTTTTTCTGGTCACCGGCACCGCTTTCGGACGCCACGATGCCGAATGGATCAAAATGCATCTGCCCGCTGACGGCAGTGTTTCTTTTCGGGACATCACCGCCGGTCTGGCTGTCATCAATGTGATCGGGCCCCAAGCGCGCCAATTGCTTGAAAGTGTTACCCGCGATGACCTCAGCAATGAGAATTTTGGCCATGGCAAATGCAAAACGATCACAGTCGGCAGTGCCCCCGTCACCACACTAAGGATCACCTATGTGGGTGAGCTGGGCTATGAGCTGTACGTACCGGCCGAGTTTGCCAGTCATGTTTACGAGATTCTCTGGGATGCCGGTCAACCCCTGGGGATCTCAAATGCGGGCTACCGGGCCATCAATTCTCTGCACCTGGAAAAAGGGTATTGTCTGTGGGGGGCGGAATTGACGCCTGAATATACGCCCTACGATGCCGGGCTGGGTTTTTGCGTGGCATTGAATAAGGGTGATTTTCTCGGCCGCGAGGCCCTGGCCAGGACCGAGAAGGAAGGCCCGCA
>CAZJHF010000290.1:0-5319 GCA_964545505.1 uncultured Desulfobacterales bacterium
TTTGATCAGCACAAACCATCCTGAAATGGCCAAAACATTCATCATCGTATCCTATGTCGTTGCTGCTCTGATCGGAGCAATAATCGGTTCCATGTTCGCAGCCGTGGGACGGACATACATAAGGGTGGAGACGAAAACATAAAAAAACAGTTTGTACAATGAAGAATGAAACACTGGTAAATACAGGCAAGACTGAAATCCCTGGGTGGGTTTATACGCTTTTTGCCTGGGTGATGATCGGCCATTTTATTTTCATATTTGGCCGCTGTTTTTTAAGGGGTTCGCCGGCCAATGTGTTCTGGATATCCCATGTTGGAACGCTCATCGGCGGATTGGGCGCTCTTTTTAGAAGCCGCCTTGTGATTTCGATAGCGCTGGTATCCCTTTTGGGACACCACTTGTTCTGGCTTATAGACACCCTGGTATGGATGGTTACCGGAAATTTTCCGTTCGGCACGACAACCTATCTTAAAGATGCAACTTTAGGGGACTGGCTGCAATCCTCAAATCACTTTTTTTCCGTGCCGCTACTGCTACTTTTAGCTTACTGGCAAGGCGGTGTTGAAAAGAATGCCTGGATCTGGTCCACTGCCTTATTTGCGGCCCTCACATTCATCAGCGCCGTCTGGCTGCCTGCGGAAGCAAATGTCAACTCCGCCCACCGGCTGTGGCCGGGTTTGGAGCAGCTGCTTTTTGCCCCTCTCGCGCAACTTCCCACAGGCTGGTATCCTGTGATTGTTGTGGCGCTGAACGGGCTCGGCAATTATTTGCCGGCAAATCTCCTCCTGCGAGGGGTCTATCATTATCTATTCAAGCTTAAGCATAAATTTCAACGGGCAAATACGGCACTGCATGAATAGCCGCAGCGCTAAATCTTCCGAAAATAGCAATCCGTTATCAGGCAGGATCAGCGACATCTGATGATGATTGATTTTTAAAAAAAGGCCTGCGAAAAAACCACAATATCGAAATCACTCCTAATATAAAAATAAATTCCGTCACTTCTTCCCAGAAATCCATCCAGACCAGATTGGTGCGATACCCATGAAAAACAATGAACCGAAACAGAGAAAAACCAAAGACACCCAATGCCGCTGCAAATATCATTTTCGACAGCTGCAAACGATTGTGCCGCCCAAACCGGAGTATCAGTGCTGTTGCTAAAAATAGAACTGAAGCCAACAATGGAAAGTAGCGAAACTCAAAGAACTGATAAATGATGGGATGGTTATAATTATATGCGGTCCCCCAGATGCGGGCGTTGTATGATACGAGATGCAGCTCTGAACTCAGCGGCATCAAAGCAACCAACGCACCGGCGATTGCCACAAAGATGAGAAATGATTGCAGGCCGCATGCAACCGGCTCATATTTGATGCAGCGGCGACAAAAGGTTGTCAAAGAACATTTTTTATCAGGTCCTGTAAAGTGAATGGCATAGCGGTCCATTCCTTCTATTAAGGCAAAGGTGGCAAAACCAAAGCTGAGCACCATGCCCAGACTGTGAAAATATTCAAACAAATAGACGTCATGGTTCTCGGTAAAAAGAAAATTGGCTGCACAAAAATTTTCACCGATAAAGAAGAAAATCATGGACCACTTTAGCGCCTTGAGCTCGGGCTCAACTCTTTTCCAAAGGAGAATAGATATCAAAAGGGCCAGGATCGTGTAAATCGGTTTGATAAGGAATGCGGTCGCCACCGCAGCAGATTGCTCAAAGAAGGACAGATCCTGAAAGCCAGCCTGGATATTCGAGTTTATGGCCGCTGTATTAGAAAGCATGAGAAATACGACGGCGGGGATCAGGCCAAAAACGACAATTAAAAGAACCATGATTACTTTTTCAAATCGAGAAATCATTTCACGTTCCTTTTTTTAAATGAACAAAGAATCCGTCAATATTATGGGAAGAAATTCGTTGCGGTTGAGGACGGCGGACCATGCTAACTATCTGACATTATATAAAAATCATTAAAAAATCAAGCCCATTTGGGCTTTAAAGAAGGGTCTCGAGGATCAAATCTTGAATTGTGAATCCGGTTCAACCGTTTTTTATAAATACCATTCAGGCTCTTTTCTCTCCTGGCAATTTTGGTGCAGCATCTGAATGGCTTCTTGAAAATGCGGTTCATTCATGTGCCTTGCATCTTCCGGGCATATTTTAACACACGCAAAGCATATAAGGCATTTCCATCTGTCAGTTTGGGTTACATCATCAGGGAAAATAGCTTCTGTCGGGCAAGCCTCGGCACACTGTCCGCACTCGGTGCATTTTGATGTATCCGTTTCGGGCGTCAACGCCACAGCCGCCCGGGCTGTCTTTATCATATTCAAATTTTTAGGTTCGATATAAGGAACCTGCCCGCGAATCTCAAAAGAAGCTACCTGCGCCAACGAGGTCAAGCCTTCAAGTTTCTGCCGGACTTTAGCACCGAATGTTTGTGCTTTCTGGATATCCATATCGTCCGGCCGCCCGTGAGCAATCGGGCGAGTCGTAGAGGAATAGGAATGTTCCGCAACAAAGACGCCGCCTGCTACAGGAATGAATTTACCTGCGACCGCAATATCATGTAATTCTATGAGAGCATCTTCATAGTCTCTATTCCCATAGACGACGACAAGAACAGCGGCGGTCTGTTCAGCCTCAAGCGTTGAAAGGTATGATACAGCAACCTCCGGAACACGGCCGTAGTACACGGGGGTTGCTAAGATCACAATTTCATTTCCAAACTTCAAGGGCCGCTTTTCACGGTTCGACTGTCTTGTGATGTCTATCGCTTTAACTCGTTCAGCATTAATGCCCTGCGCAATTCCATCAACAATTGCTTTTGTTGTTCCAGTAGGGGAAAAATACACACAGGAAACGGTTTGAATATTCATCCGGGTCACCTCGGTATCTAAATTAATAAATCTAAATCGCTGATTTAAACCATATTGGAAGATGATGTTTTAATGGCAGAAACTTCCTATCCCGACCCTATAAGAATGAGCATCCTATCATTATCCTGGTGCTACTTCAACTGATGATACACAGTCAATATCTCAAAAACGGATATCAGGGACGTTATTGATTTGTTGCGTTTCTTAAGGGAAAAAGTGATGCGGTTTGGGGCTTTTAGGGCACGTCCGTCATATGGCACCTTGGGTGCCAGCTGATAGCTCAAAGCTCAAAGCTAACAAAAAGATGAGGTCGGTGGGTTTGCCAGCCGCCGCATCCCCATCGGCCGCAACAGGCGGGATGAAATTCGCAAACTCCCTGGCGCATAACAACTACCGCATCAAGCTTTGTATATGGTATGATTTACGTTTGGCCATTCTCAGACATTATCCATTAATTTTGGGTTTGAAGATTTCACCTGCCTGGATTGACAGCCTGCCAGCCCTGCCGTAGTTTCTGATTGAATACAAGAAAATATGGAAGGAACCGACCCATGAAAAAATTTGATGCCATTATCATTGGCACCGGTCAGGCAGGTCCATCCCTGTCGGCAAAGTTGGCCGACGCAGGGATGAAAGTAGCCATAATCGAACGCAATCTGTTCGGCGGCACATGCGTCAACACCGGGTGTATTCCCACCAAAACATTGGTGGCCAGCGCCCGTGCCGCTTACATGGCCAGGCGAGCGGCTGACTTCGGAGTGATATTCGACGGCAGCGTTTCGGTGGATATGAAAAAGATCAAAGCTCGCAAAGATGGCGTTGCGGGCCGTTCCAATCATGAGATACCGGAATGGATGAAAAAAATATCCAACCTGACCGTATTCAAGGGGCATGCCCGTTTTGAAGGGCCCCATACGATCAGCATTGGCGAAGGGGTTCTGGAAGCGGACAAAATATTTATCAATGTCGGTGGCCGGGCATTTGTGCCACCCATGCCGGGACTTGACCCGGTTGATTATTTAACCAATTCCAGCATGATGCAGGTGGATTATCTGCCGCAACATCTGATCATCATCGGCGGAAGCTATATTGGACTGGAATTTGCCCAAATGTACCGGCGCTTTGGCAGTCAGGTGACTGTTATTGAAATGGGACCTCGCCTGATCGCACGCGATGACCAAGATGTATCTGAAGCAGTTAAGGCAATTTTGGAAAACGAGGGGATCAACATTCGACTCAATGCCGAGTGCATGGCCGTGGAAAAAGACGGCGACAGGGTTCGGGTTAAGCTGGATTGCGCAAAAGGCGATAAAGCCGTGACCGGTTCACACCTGCTTCTGGCAGTCGGGCGCACTCCCAATACCGATGACCTGGGCCTGGATAAAGCCGGCATTGATAAGGATGAGCGCGGCTACATCCAGGTGGATGATCAGCTTCGTACAAATGTGCCCGGCGTATGGGCGCTGGGCGACTGCAATGGCAGGGGCGCCTTTACCCACACATCTTACAATGACTTTGAGATCGTTGCCGCCAATTTGCTCGACGATGATCCGCGCAGGGTAAGCGATCGCCTTCTTTGCTACGGTTTGTATATCGACCCACCCTTAGGACGCGCCGGGATGACAGAGGCGCAGGTAAGGCAATCGGGGCGCACGGCTCTGATTGGCAAAAGACCCATGACAAACATCGGACGCGCCATTGAAAAAGGCGAAACTCAGGGATTTATGAAAATTTTGGTGGATGCCAATAGCGAAGAGATTTTGGGTGCGGCCATTTTAGGCGTTGGCGGCGATGAGGCCATCCATTCTATTTTGGATATCATGTATGCAAAGCAACCTTACACTGTGATCCAACGAGCCATGCATATTCATCCCACTGTCTCAGAGCTGATACCGACCATGCTCGCAGAGCTGAAGCCGTTGGAATGAAATGGGGACATCCGCTTTTAGGGCACATCCATTCTATTTTTTGCGCAAAAAGACCATCTCAGATAATTTCGCCACTGTTTGATTATCCTGGGTGAGTTCCACCTGTACGCGGGCAATCCGCCCCTGGGTATCAACTACGCGCGCAGATGCGATGACATCTTTGGCCGGGTCGGCTGCATTCAGAAACTGAACATCACAATTCAACGGCAACCCCACATGTCCCAGGGAGTTGGCGACAGCTGCCATGGTTTGCTCCGCCAGCGTAAACAGGGCGCCTGTATGGGTATACCCCAAAAAGTTGGGCAATTGCGCGGTGCCCGGCAAACGGGCTGTGGCGCGACCGGCTTCGAATTCTGTAAACTGAATGGAAAGGGCGCGGGCCAGAGGAGACGCTTCAAGGGCCCGGCGCAATGCTTCCAGATCCTCTTTTTTAATGGCATTCTGGACGGCTTCGGATTCATTGCTGGATTCAGCGACAGAGCGTTTTTGGCGGTTGCGCTCTTCTACACCG
>CAZJHF010000291.1:0-5310 GCA_964545505.1 uncultured Desulfobacterales bacterium
TGTACATTTAAAAAGTGATGCCTTATAACGCGCAAATTGTGGGTATGGCAACCCTATCTGGATATCTACCCTGAATGAATACTGAATATGTATTGACAGGCAGTCGATTTCCAATCTACAAAATTTTTAACGCAACCGAACGCTTTAAAAAATCAACCGCTTTATTCCAGGAATGGTGCCGATGAAAAATCACAAACCCAGAAAAATTATTGTTGCCGTTGCCCCCACCGGCAAAAAAATTAAACCACCGTCGGTTAATCCGCTGGCACCGGAAGATGTGGCCCGGCAGGTAATCGCCTGTGAGAAGGCCGGTGCCAGCATGGTCCATATGCACGTGCGCGATCAGCAAGGGGAACAGACCGAAGATATCACGGATTTCTCCGCCACGTTGGACCTCATCCGAAAAGATTCGGGCATTGTCATTCAGGGCTCCACCGGTGGTCTGACCGATTTGACCCTGGAGCAGCGTTGTGTGGCTTTAGGCGATGCCCGGGTCGAAGTGGCCTCTTTAAACATGGGCTCCATCAATTTCGGCGAAGATGTCTATGTTAACCGGATGCCGGATATTCGCTACTGGGCGCGGCGGATGGAAGAAACCCGCGTGGTTCCGGAGTTGGAAATTTTTGCCGCCGGCATGCTGCCTGCCTACGTCCAGCTGGTCGAAAGAATTGTGTCACTGATCGAACAGATGGGATACGAAGTGGCGAGCAGTGATGAAGCCAGACAGATATTAGAAATCAGCAGCTAAGCGGCTATTTTATTAATATTTGAACAATAAAACCGGACATGTCATTTTCTTCAATGCGATATGATTATTAAGGTGCCTGTGACCCGATATTGGGGATTAGACAAATACCTTGGGTTAACCCAATCCTTGGGTGCCGATCATCCCCAATATCGGATCACTGTGGTGCCTCTGGATAAATCATCTGTATATTGCTATTCAGAAAAGAACATGTTCGTTTTGCTAATTTGATCAAAGTTGAAATGGTGCGATGACATTTTGAATTGAAAAGGACGCTAACCTTGAATCCAAAGAATACAAAGAAGGATTTAAAAATAGCGCTGATTCCTGGCGACGGCATCGGTAAGGAAGTGATTCCCGAGGGCGTTCGGGTGCTGGAAGCCCTTGCCACCCGGTATGGCTTTGAGGTTAAATTCGACACCTTTCCGTTTGGCTGCGAGTACTATCTGAAGTGCGGGGTCATGATGCCTACAGACGGCCTGGAGCAACTGAGCGCTTTTGACGCTATTTTACTCGGGGCGGTGGGGGATCCCGATGTACCGGATCATGTGTCCCTGTGGGGTCTGTTGATTCCCATCCGCCGCCAATTTGAGCAATATGTCAATTTGCGCCCGGTGCGCTTGCTGCCCGGTATCCGCTCACCGCTGGCCGACCGCACAGCCGCAGATATCGATTATTATATTGTGCGGGAAAATAACGAAGGTGAATATTCCCAGATCGGCGGGCGGCTTTTCGAGGGCACCGAGCGCGAAATCGTTGTCCAGGAGTCGATCTTTACGCGTCAGGGAGTGGATCGCATCCTGCGCTATGCCTTTAAGCTGGCGCAAAGCCGGCCGAAAAAACATCTGACCTCGGCTACCAAATCAAACGGCATTATCCATACTATGCCCTTTTGGGACCAGCGCTATAAAGCCATTGCCAGAGAATTTGTCGATGTCCGCGCCGACCAGTATCATATCGATATTTTAAGCGCCCATTTCGTTCAGCACCCGGACTGGTTCGATGTGGTCGTGGCCAGCAATTTGTTCGGCGATATCCTGTCTGATCTGGGCCCGGCCGTGGCCGGCGGGATCGGCATTGCGCCTTCGGCCAATCTTAACCCTGAAAGAGACCACCCCTCTATGTTTGAACCGGTGCATGGCTCGGCGCCGGATATTGCCGGTAAAGGGATTGCCAATCCCATCGCCATGTTGTGGTCGGTGGTGATGATGCTGGAGTTTTTCGATCAGAAAAAGGCCGCTGCGGATTTGATGGGGGCCATCGAAGCCGTCACTGCAGTAAGGCAGGTGCTGACACCGGATCTGGGCGGGAAAGCCGGCACAGCCGAATTTAGCAATGCCGTGCTGGAAAGGATGGCACCGCCTTAACGGATTTATTCAGTTTTGTTTTTTTTTAAATCTTTGAGCCGCTGGGCGAGTTCGTTGTAGGTGTCCTCGTCGAACTGGTCGATTTCAGTGGCGTGCACTTTCCAGGCCTGCAGGCACATTTTGGCATCGTTGGGGCTGTTTTGCTCGATATAAAATTCAAAGCATTTTAAAGAATCGTCTACCGATTTTTGATACAGCTGCTGCTTGAATTCCTCGTATTTTTGGGGGTCAAATTTATCGGCATCCATGGCCGCCGCGCGCCAGACATTCAGCCGGACACGACCGGCGTAAAAGCCTTCCTTTTCCAACGCCCGCTTTAGCCGCCAGAGGGCATTGGCCGCTTCCAGATTGAGCATCCGCTGCCGCGCTTTTTCCTCTTTGGTCTGCTCGGCCCAAACCAGCGGCACGGCAACAGGGGCCAGGATCATGGCACCATAAAGACAGAGTGCGATGATCCATAATTTTTTATGTTTGCTCAATTGAATCATATCTGAAGTTCATGCTGTGTATCTGGGTAAGATCGACCAGTAATCTTTTCAATCACAAACTCTAATTCTAACCTAAAAATCAGAATAGGTCAAAATGCAAGTTCGCCCGGCTGTAGTAGCGGGAAATATCAAAAGAGGTTGATCCAAATGGGTCTTAAAGCTATAATTTTACATCTTTTAGTTTTCAGAAGACAGAAGTCAGAGGACAGAGGTCAGATAGATCGACTGAGCGAAGACGATAAAATATGAAACCGATGATACCATATCCCCCCAGGGTGGTCATTGAAGAGCAGGGGCTGCGCGACGGCCTGCAAAGCGAAGAAAAGATTGTACCGACAGCCCAAAAATTAGAGCTGATTGAAGCCCTGGTAGATGCCGGCGTGCGGCGGATTCAGGTGGCATCATTTGTGAATCCCAAGCGCATCCCGCAAATGGCCGATGCCGATGAGCTGTGTGCCGACCTGAAACAGCAGCCCGGCGTCATTTACAGTGCCCTGGTGCTCAACACCAGGGGTATCGAGCGCGCAGCAGCGGCGGGTCTAAAGCACGTTTCGGCTTCAATTTCCGCCAGTGACACCCACAGCCGCAAAAATGCCAATGCCTCTCTGGTGGATGCCCGCCGGCAGTTTGCCGACATGATTAAAATCGGCAAAGCACATGAACTGACCGTCAGCGGCGGTCTGCAATGTGTCTTTGGCTGCCGATTCGAGGGAGCCATCGATCCTGAAGCTGTTTTTGATATTGTCAAAGAACAACTCGACCAGGGTATTGATGAAATCGTGCTGGCAGACACCACCGGCATGGCCAACCCGCATTCCATTCAACAAATCTGCGCCCGGGTCATTGAGCTGGCCGGCGGCACGCCCGTGATTTTGCATCTGCATGATACTGAGGGCAAAGGTCTTGCCAATGTGCTGGCCGCTCTCTTGCTGGGGGTGGATCATTTCGATACGACCTTCGGCGGCATAGGCGGCTGCCCTTTTATCAAAGGTGCCTCCGGCAACATCGCCACCGAAGACCTGGTGTGGATGCTCTCACAGATGGGGGTTGAGACCGGTATCGATGCCGGCAAGATCGCCGCCATCAGCCGTGAATTAGAATCCTTTTTCAAGAAACAATTTGCCGGCAAGATGCACCGCCTGTTGGCCAGAGACGACATTCAATTGCTGTGATTGAAATCGGTTGCAGCTCTTGAAAATTCAGTTTGTGACCGTTATCTTAACTTAGAGCCAAAACCATTGATGCTTCATTTTTGGTTGTCATTCGGAAAATACGATGAGCGATTCTAAAGATCATAAAATCGTTGTCTGGGATCAGGGAGACAATAAAACCTCGGGGCAAAGCCTTGTCGGGGAAGAGCCGCTCTCGATCCGTCTGGAAGGCAAGCCCTACTCGGTGATTATGCGCACACCGGGAGATGAAAAAGCGCATGCGGCCGGATTTTGCCTGGGTGAAGGCATCATCGACACACTGGATGACGTTACCTCGATTGCCTTTTGCGACGGCGAAGATACCAATGTGATTGCGGTGACCTTAACACCTGCCAGAAGAGAAAATATACCGGATACACTTGATCGGCGGGGCTACATCAGTCAGACCAGCTGTGGCATTTGCGGCAAAGAACTGGTCGAAGAGCTCTATCAGTTGATTGAGCCTGTCACAAACGAATCGCCTCTGGATGTCGAGCGGGCCTGTCGGTGCCTTGCAAATATTACCGACCAGCAAACCCTGCGCCAACAGACCAAAGCGTCGCATGCCGCGGTACTTTATAATTCAAAATACGAATTGCTGTCGGTGGCTGAAGATGTCGGGCGGCATAACGCCCTGGACAAGGCCATTGGCAAGGCCCTGTTGGAAAAGAAGCTCGAGAGTGCAGCGCTGGTCATTTTATCGTCGCGCATCAGCTATGAGCTGGTTCAAAAAGCAGCACGAGCCCGCATTCCAGCCATTTTTGCTTTATCGCGACCGACCGCACTGGCCGTTGAACTGGCCTCTCAGCTCAACATGACCCTGGCAACAATGGTTGACGGCGAGGGGTTATATGTTTTCTGCGGTGCTCAACGGCTGGATGTAAAAAAATCTTAGAACCTATCTCAAAAATGCATCTAACGCCCAAAGGCTTTGTTATCCAGGATAAATGGATTACCCATCTATTTTCATAAGCACTAAAGTGTGCATCAAACGACGCGACTACGCTCGTCGCAGGCCGATTCGAAATACTCGAATACTACCGTGTATACTCGTACACACGCATTTCGAATCGGTTTTGCGCCGTGCCTTTGGACGTGATCTACTATTTTTGAGATAGGTTATAGTTTTCCGTTGAGCCGTCCTATCTTTCCTTGCGCTGCAATTGCTTCACAAAGGGAATATCTGCCGGCGCAAAATCATATTCAGATAACTGCTCAGGGGCTACCCACCTGAAATCGGCATGGTCATTTAACTCGATGTTGCCGGATGCCCAGCTTACGTGATAGGCCATCAGCCGGATCGCCCCGTGATCGTACTCATAGACGCTTTCACCAAAGTATCTGCTGACCGCGATGCCGATGCCGAATTCTTCCTGCATTTCCCGCTGCAGGCATGCCTGTGGTGTCTCGCCGTCTTCAAGCGTGCCGCCGGGAAATTCCCACTTGCCGGCCTGGTGATCATCGGCCTTGCGCTGGGCAATCAGGATTCTGCCGTCTTTCTCCAGTATCGCCGCTGTCAC
>CAZJHF010000292.1:0-5296 GCA_964545505.1 uncultured Desulfobacterales bacterium
AATTCACGGATGGCTTCGGTCAGTTGTACGGTGGCGCCCATCGGTACGGATTCTGAAAATGTAATGCTGCCGTCGGGGTTGTACGTTATGGGGGCACGTAAGTAAAAGTGCTCGCTGTTTTCTTCGTATACCGCCAAAACAAATTCTCTGGCCGGTTCGGTGTGATCTCCCAGGTAGTGCCGATAGAAATCAATGGCGCTAACATCTGCAATTTGTTTTACAGTGCGACCTTCTGACGCATTAACCTTGGCTCGTTTCCCAACGGGTTTCCAGCTGTTGGCGATGGAAAATGCATATTCGAGGGGACCACCGAATACCAGGATCGGCATTGAATCCTGCAAAACTTCATCATTATAAAATTGAAATATGGTATCTTTTTCGTGCCAGAGCGTTCCGGCGGCGCCGCCAAACACCGGGCAGTCCTGACCGAGTTCCTGGTTGAGCATCTTCATGATCGGATCAAATGAGCGATTATATCCATCGGGGAGCGCCAGACAGAGCGATGCCTGCTGGGACAGGTTGTTTTTGGCCTGGTTGACGGCCGATTTAACCGAAAGGGATGGATTTTCCGATAAACGACGGCCGATACCGGCGGTGATTTCAATCTGATCCGTGTAAAAGACCATCAGGGCAATCGAATCGTCGCTGAAGCCATAGCTGGATGAAAATTCTCCGGCAGTAGTGCAGCCGATAAGCGCCAGGTCCGGGAAACTGCCGTTGATGTGATCGAGCATCAAACGGTGATCGAAGTTAATGCCGGCAAAAACAATGCCGGCCTGGGGCGCATGGCCGTTTAGCTGCTGCCGGCACTGGCTGATCGCATGCTCAACCGCACGCTGTGTATCGATATCCTCCGTCTGGCCCAGGCTTGCGATAATCATCTGTCTATACTCCTGTATAGTTTGTGTTTTTAAGAATGAATCCAACTATCAATAATATGTTTATTCTCCAACAAAATTCAACTTTTTCTTGACAAATTTAACTGAAAGGTTAATTATTCCAAGTTTTATAAAGGTGGAAAAAAGCCAATTATCATTATAAGGAGGCGAATTCGATGTACGCGGTAGTGACTTCAGGCGGTAAACAATATAAAGTTGAAGAAGGTGAAACGTTGCGAGTTGAAAAGATTGCCGGTAAGGTCGGCAGCCCGGTAACGTTTGATCAGGTATTGATGATTTCCGACGGCACCGATGCCAATATCGGCCAACCCGTGCTGTCCGATGCGGTCGTTGAAGGCCACATTGTCGAACAGGGCAAGGCGAATAAAATTATCGTTTTCAAATATAAGCGTCGCAAGCGTTACCGCCGCAAGCAAGGGCATCGCCAGCAATACACGGCCATTAAAATAGACAGCATAAAAGCCAAAGAGATAAAAGCCCGCAAGAAGGCCGAACCTGATGGTGAAGCTAAAAAACCTGTGGCTGAAAAAGTGAAAGCCGCTGAAAAGAGAGCAGCGGCCGAAACGAAACCTGCTGAAGCCCCAAAAGCCGCGGAAAAACCAACAGAAGTGAAAAAACCTGAAGCCAAGGCAGCGCCCTCGGAAAAAGCGGCTTCCAAGCCGGCAGTTAAAAAATCGGCGCCGCGAAAGGTAGCAGCAAAAAAGCCGACGGCCAAAAAGGCAGCCCCTAAGAAGGCGACCGCTCAAAAAGCGGCCCCAAAGAAAGCAATGGCCCAAAAAGCGGCGACTAAACCCAAAGAAAAAAGCTAACGAAGCACCCCAAAACATTGACATAATGTGTAAGGAGCAGCAACCATGGCTCATAAAAAAGCAGCGGGAAGTTCTAAAAACGGACGCGACAGTAACGCGCAACGGCGCGGGGTTAAACGCTACAGCGGCCAAAAGGTAACGGCCGGCAATATCCTCGTACGTCAGCTGGGAACCCGAATCCATCCGGGAGATAACGTCGGCATGGGCAAGGATTACACGCTTTTTGCCAAGATCGATGGTATTGTAGCCTATGAAAGAGTCGGCCGTTCGCGCAAAAAAGTCAGCGTACATGCCGAGTGAAATTTATTGATGAAGCACTGATCACCGTGCAGTCCGGTGACGGCGGGCGGGGATGCGTCAGTTTGCGGCGTGAAAAACATGTTCCCCGCGGCGGCCCGGATGGCGGTGATGGTGGTAAAGGCGGAGATGTCATTTTAAAAAGCTCCTTGCGCCGCCGCACCCTCTATCCATTTCAATTCAAACGCCAGTTTAAAGCCCAAAAAGGTGCCCACGGCCAGGGCAAGCAAAAGACCGGCAGAAACGGCCCGGATCTGATCCTTGAAATTCCACCCGGCACCCTGGTCAAAGACGCCGCCACCGGTGAAATTCTAAAGGACTTTACCGCTGCCGGCGAATCTTTCACGGTCGTAAAAGGCGGCCGGGGCGGCCAGGGGAATGCGCGCTTTAAAACATCCATCAATCGAACCCCGCGTTTTGCCCAGCCCGGTGAAGCCGGGCAAATCCGCGAACTCAAACTCGAACTCAAGCTTTTAGCCGACGTGGGTATTATCGGCCTGCCCAATGCCGGCAAATCCACGTTGATCAGCGTGATCTCATCTGCTGCGCCTAAAATTGCGAACTACCCGTTTACCACCCTGACCCCCACGCTTGGCGTTGTTGCAACCGACTGGAGCGATCCGTTTGTGGTGGCTGATATTCCGGGTTTAATCGAAGGCGCCCACGAGGGAGCGGGTCTCGGCACCCAATTTCTGAGGCATATAGAGCGCACCCGCATTTTGATTCACCTGATCGATGCCGGGGGCATTGATCCGAAATACCCCCGCCGTCCTTTTAAAACCGTCAATCTCGAATTAAAATCCTTCAATCCGCAGTTGACCCAAAAGCCTCAGATCGTGGTCCTCAACAAAATGGACCTGCCGGGCGCATCCGGGGCGGCAGAGGCCTTTGTGGCTGCGCTCGATCCGGAACCGGTCTTTTTGATATCGGCGAAGGAAAACCAAGGAATCAAGCGCTTGCTCTCGCGAACCATCGAACTGCTCGATCAATCCGACAATAACAAATGGGGCCGAATCGATTTAGACAAATGATTGTCCGGCAAGCAAGTGATTGATTCGCACTTGAGGGATATGGTATTGAATTAACATGCGCATTGGACTATTCGGCGGCACCTTTGACCCCATTCACCGGGGGCATTTGCAGGCTGCGTCAGAAGTTAAAAGAATTTTTAAGCTGGAACCCATTTATATAATCCCTGCGGCATTGCCTCCTCATAAAACACCGGCCTCGGTGGCGAGCGCCGATGACCGCCTTGCGATGATCCATCTGGCGATTGGCGACATTCCAGGAGTTAGCGTGTCGGATGTCGAACTGCAACGCCGCGGGCCATCGTATACAATTGATACGGTCTATCATTTTAAAAGCACCCAACCCCAAGATGCACAAATCTTTCTGATTGTGGGTATAGATGCCTTTCTCGAGATCGACACCTGGAAATCTTTCCAGGCGTTGCTCGAACAGATTTCGGTGATCGTCATGGCCCGACCCGATGATCGGCGTCAAAGCGTGCAGCAAGGCTGGAAACAGCTGGAGGAATATCTTATATTTAACATGTCGACGGATTACCGGTTTTCAGGATCTCAAAACGCCTTTTTATCAGCGGGCAAGCAGCCTGTTTATGTCTGTGACGTCCGGGCGCTGGATATTTCTTCGACCCAAATCCGGCAGGCCGTTAAACACAAACAAACCATCGAAAATTGGGTGCCTGCTCCGGTAGCAGAATATATACACCAAAAAGGACTTTATACATGAGCAAAGACGCGGCTGTGGCGCTTGATCTGTTCATTGAAGCAGTAACGAAAAAGAAAGCACTGAATTTAGTTATTCTGGATGTCCAAAACCTGACATCCATTGCCGACGCCTTTATCATCTGCAGCGGGCAATCCAACCGCCAGGTAAATGCGATAGCAGACGCTGCGGTTGACCATTTAAAAAAGCATAAAATTAAACCCCTGAGTATTGAAGGCACCGGCGAGGGCCACTGGGTGTTGCTGGATTACGGCGATGTGGTCATCCACATTTTTTACGAGCCGGTGCGCGAATTCTTTGACCTCGAAGGCCTCTGGGTGGATGCCAAACGAATCGAGACCCCTGCGTTGAAAAAGCTGCAAAGCTCAAAAAAATAGGAATGAGCTCTAATAGCGGGGAGCCAGCGGTGAAAGCGTTAATTTAAATTTGATTCTCTGCGTTCTCTGTGAGCTCTGTTGTGAAATGTTACGATGACAAAAACGTTAAAACCCTATTCCAAGATCACCGATTTTGCGACCGGCAAAAAAATTCCCAATGTGGGTGCCGAGGAAAACCGGCAGACGGTGGAAAAATTTTTGGTCACTGAAAAGGGGTATGCCAAAGAAGATATCGAAGTCGATGTCGACCTTGAAATCATGGTTGCCGGTCAGCCCTACCGCTCACAAATTGATCTGGTCGTCAGTGTTGACGGCGGCGCCACCCGCTTCATGGCCTTTAAATGTGCGGCCGCTTCTCTGGGATCGCGGGAAAGAGAAATCCTGGCAGCTGCCCGGCTTGCGGGGGATGCTCAGATTCCGCTGAGTGTTGTATCAGACGGCAAAACCGCAATCGTGCTGGATACGGTTTCCGGGCGTAAGCTGGCGGAGGGGCTGGATGCCATACCGTCAAAAGGCGAGGCCTTTAAAAAGCTTAACCATCTGGACCTGCAACCCTTTCCTGAAGCAAAACGGGAGCGCGAAGGCTTAATATTTCGAACCTATGACAGCATGAATGTCAATGTCGGCCGGAATATAAAATAGGTACAAGTCAAAGGTTGAAGAAAAACGGGATCAGAAAGAATGCAGGATTACACTCTGGCGCCATTAATCACAATGGGCTCCGCTTCAAATTGCTGATAGGCTTCGATTAATCTGGTAGCAAACGCGATATTTTCATCGGAGTCGCCCTGAAAATTAATACCGCTTTTGTAATTTCCGTCTTTATTCTTGACGGAAAAAACCACCCTACCGATGATTCGGGTCATCTTTTCTTCCAGATCAACAAATACCAGATAGATATTTTTTTGCTGAATCATCTGGGCGGTTTCCAGCAGAATGCCGTTCTGGCTGATGTCCAGGGCAATGCCCATATTCTGTTCGCACAGAACACCATTCTTATCCATGCAATCATAGGCTACTGGATTGCACACTTTAATCCGGGGGAATTTTCGGCGGTCAAGTTTCTTCATGCTATAAATATCGGTTATCTAACAAAAACCTTAAACATTTTTTCTCAATTTCAGGATTTTTTAAAAGACCGTGCCTTTGGCTCCGGGTAATAAGG
>CAZJHF010000293.1:0-5296 GCA_964545505.1 uncultured Desulfobacterales bacterium
AACCCACGATCAAGCGCGGCATCCGCGAAATCCTGTATGGCCGCCGCATTAAAACCGCATTTCGCCTCGGCTGCAATATCATTGTTTTTAAAGCAAATCATGAAAACTGGCAACGCCTGGAAAAATTCCCAGCCTCGCAACGCCGAATCGATGTCTGGTGGTGGGATGATGCCAGCAGCCATTTAATGCTGCTTCTGGCCCATCTGACGACCCGAGATAAAGCTTGGCAGGGAGCCCGCATCCGGGTCCTGGCGCCCGGGTTTGATCATCCAACCGAAGATGCCATGACGGTTTTCCGCCAGAAGCTTGAGAACTTCCGAATCGAAGCCGAACCTGAAATAGTGTTTAACGCCAAAGCCAGCAATGTTATCGGTTATGCGCAAGGATCGTCACTTGTCTTTTTGCCGTTTCGCCTGAAGGGCAACCGACCTGTGGACCCGTTTGGCCATCCGGTCGAACAAATTCTGGCCGACCTGCCATTGACAGCCCTGGTGCTGGCGGCGGAAGATGTCGAGCTGGAGGCCGAACCGGAAGAAGGTAAGGCGGCTGAAATCGCGACAGCCGCAGATGCATTGTCTGATGCCCAAAAACGCGCCAAAGAGGCCAAAAAAGATGCGAAAACAGCGGCGGCAGCTCTGGCGGAAACAAAAGAAAAACTGCGGCAACACATTCAAACAGATGCCGCTGACACCGCTACCGCTGCAGCACTAGAGGCCAGCATCAAACCGGCCGAAAAGCTGGCCGCCAAAATGGCCCGACGCTCAGCCAAGGCCACCGTAAAAGCGATGGCAGCTGCTAAAAAAGTCGAGGAATTGGGCGGTCAGACCGAAAAAACAAGCGCGGATGACGCTCCAGCGAATGATGTAACACCGGAATAATAGACGGTCGGACAACCACAGGGCGCCGGTATATCCAAACATGGCTTTAACTTCTGGGAATCATGATTAATATGAAATACTTGACAAACAGGCGCTTAAACGAATAAAGTCGCTGTAAATAAAAAATCGGCGCAAGAGGATGCAGCTGAACCTTAGCGAAGGAGATCGAATATGGGTAGCTATGTTAAAGCGATATTGTTGCTGATTGTTCTAGTCGGCCTGGTGACATTCGGCATCAACAACCTTGAGCCTATTCGGCTACACTATTATTTCAACTTAAGCAGCATGCCATTGCCGCTATATGGTGTCGTGTACGGCGCCATCATTATCGGTATTTTTATTGGAATGCTGGTGGGTATTAATTCCCGGTTCGGCCAGCGGAAAAAGATCAAAGCGTTGAGAAGGGAAAACCGCGACCTGCAGGCAAAAGTGGGTGATGAGCACCCGCAAGAAAAAATAGAGGAAAAACCGCAGGATGAGCAGCCAGCACAAACACCTGAGAATGGATCGGATACGAGCGAAGAAACACAGAGATTCTAATTGATTGCTACCCGTCAAACACCGCAGGACACGATGGCGATACCCAGGGTCCTGCGGTTATTTTATCTTTACAACCACAAGCGTCACATCATCTTCAAATTTCCTGCCTCGGGCAAATCGATACAGCGAATCAATAAAGATATTTAAGATCCCCTTGGCACTCAACCCTGCATGGGCGCTAATTAGTTCATTTATTTTTTCTTTTCCATACATTTCGCCGCTGACATTTTCAGACTCCCAGAACCCATCGGTTGCCATAACGATAATCTGTCCAGTTTGAAGACCGTCTTTTTGATTTTCCGCATACGTCCAAGATTCTTCGACCCCCAGGGGAATGCCCTCACCGTCTAAACTTTCAAAGGATCGGGTCGCCGGATCATATAAAATGGCAGGATCCTGCCCGGCACGAACCCATTCCAGTGTTTTCTGCTTTGCATCGATACGCAAATAAAATAAGGTCATAAAGTTGTTGTATTCGGCAACATCTTTGGCCAGTTGACGATTAACGTCTGAAATGATCTGGCCGAGGGTTCCTGGCAACGACACCCGTTGGCGCAAAAATGCCCGGGCGGTAGCCATCAGCAACGCCGAGGAGATACCATGCCCGGAGACATCGCCTAAAACCACACTGACCTGACCGGTCTTATCCGGATCATATTCCAAAAAGTCATAGTAATCGCCTCCGGTCTCATCACAATAAATGCTTTTGCCGGCAATTTCCAGCCCCGGGATTTCGGGATTTTGGGCCGGCAAAAGCTTTTGCTGAACCTTCATGGCCAAATCCATAGATTGATTCAGGCGCAGATGGTCCGCCAGCTTTGGTCCCATCTGATTGAAGGCTTGAATGACCAGATCGCGCTCATCACCGGTCCGCAATCCCAGCTTGACCGAAAAATCGCCGTCCGACAGCTTTTTGGCGGCCGTGGCCATTTGCAGCAATGATCGCGTAATCATAAATGAACCAACCAGGGCACCCGCCGCCAGGAAAAAAATCGTTAAAAGAGTAGCGGCGCCGGCAAACAGGATCTGTTCCTTTAAATAGGTAAAGAAGGTTTTGCGGGTTTCTTCCGGCAAGGCCATAATGGTTGATTTGGGAACCATAACCACAAACTGGGTCAATTCATCGATAGCAGCATAAGCCCAGATGAAATCAGCATCCTGGAAAGGCATTGCCGCATAGCCGGTCTGCCCGATATGCAACTGTTTTAAAACAGAATTAAAGGCGACGCTATCGGCCGACGATAACCATTTACTTCCGCCTGTAGGTGTCCAGGCGCCCAGGGCTTCCTGATAATCCTTTTGGGCCAGTATCTGCAGGCCGGGTTCGCCGGTGGTCGGGTTGTCGGCGATGGCGGCGATGAAAGAACGCGCATCGGTCGCCCAAAGCGGGGAAAGCGTATTTTTTTTCAGGGCCTCGACAAATAAAATATCGATGGCGGCAACCCCCCAAAAAGACCCGTCGAGCCGATACAGGCGTTTTGAAACCGTGAACGTCAGAAAGCCGCTGGCGGTGTCGATGGCCGGCAGGCTCCAGGTGGGCGTATCTTTGGCATTTTGGTACCAGGGCTGCCAGCGCGGATCAAAACCATTCCCACGACCGCTGTGTCCGGGGTAGGAAACACACACGCCCGACCTTAAACAGATATGGGCCCATTGCAGGGCGTTGCCGAACTCACTGGATAGTTTTCTGAAAGCAGGGGTCATGCGACTCAGGACAGCAAGATCCTCGAGTACGTTTTTAGCTTCAACGCCTGAGGCCAGGAGAAACACAGGATGATTGAAACTGACCGGGTTATCTATAAACTCGCCGTCATGGGTTTTGAGCCGGTATTTGTAAGACGGCAATAAATCTTTGGGTGCTGTGCGGGGATCGTCAAAATCACTGGCGAAATAAACGGGTTCAGAAGTTACGGGCATTTTCACAAGGGCCAGCTCGGCTTCAGCCGCCAGAACCTGCAAATAAAATTCCATGGCCGCCCGGGTGCGCTGGATAATTTTGGCCGAATTTTCGGCAGTTTGCCGCAACTCCATCCCCACAATCTGGGATAGGCGCTGACGGGAATCCTCCGATATCGCCTGGCCCAAACGAAATGTGCCCCGCTGGCTGACAACCGTCACCACAATCAGCGGCGTCAAACTGAATACCAGCAAAATAATAAAAAATTTCCAGCGCAACCTGATTCTAAACATACCCATTCCATACTGATTGATAGCCATTTTAAAGCGGCCTCCCAGCGGCTGGGGGCTTGCAAAAAGATCCCCGCTTGGCAGCCGACGGAGCCCGCACCCAAGCATTATTGTAAACGGACACGATTTTGAAATGCAATCAAAAACTCTGTCAAATTAAAAATGAACGACCCTGCTTAAATTATATCCGGACGGCGGCCGGAGCCAGAGGTTTTCCGGCAGATTTGAAAGCCGCATGAAATTGGCGTATAATAAATAGGATAACCTGATTTCCGGTTGGCCGGCTGAGAGCGTTAATAAAGAGGATATGGAATCAAAGAATAAACGATTACGATATGCCGTTTTCATGTTAATCGGTATTGTTGCCTTCGGCACCTGCGGCTATTATTGGGTAGAACACATGCCGCTTTTTGAAGCCTTTTACATGACCATCATTACCATTTCCACAGTCGGTTATGCCGAAATTGTCCCCCTGTCACAGACGGGCCGTGCCCTGACCATCGTTATCATTATTTTGGGTATCGGCGTCGGCGCCTATTCCATCAGTTTACTGGTTCGCGCCTTTATTGAAGGGGAGCTGGCAAAAATAGTGGGGAGAAGAATCGTGCAAAAACAGATCTCTGAATTAAAGAATCATTATATCGTCTGCGGATTTGGGCGCATTGGCCGCATCATCTGCAACGAACTGGCGGCCGATAATATCGATTTTGTGGTCATCGAGCAGGACCCAGCCATCATCGAGCATATTGAGTCCAAAAATTATTTATTTCTTGAATTGGACGCCACCTCCGAAGAGGCCTTGCTAAAGGCTGGCATTATGAAAGCCAAAGGAATTGCCACAGCCCTACGCTCGGATGCCAACAACGTTTTCATTACACTGACTGCCAAAGGGCTGCGGCCCAATATCTATATTCTGGCCCGGGCCTCTCATGAAAACAATGAGGACAAGCTTTCACGCGCCGGCGCCAGCCGGGTGGTTTCACCACATCTCATCGGCGGCAGGCGAATGGCACAGGTTCTCAAAAGACCAACGGTTGTTGATTTTATCGATATCGCCACCATGGGTAGTTCTTTGGGTTTGATGATGGAAGAAGCCATGATCGGTGAAAACTCCGATTTGATCAATAAAAACCTCATCGATAGCAACCTGCGCAGAGATTTTGGGGTGATCATTGTCGCCATCAAAAAATCGATCGGCAACATGATCTTCAATCCCATGCCTTCAGAAACCCTTGAAGCCGGAGATGTCATCGTGGTTATCGGCAAACGCGAAGACCTGCAACGCATGAATGCTTTGATGTAAGCGCCTTACACCAATCCCCTGCCCCGATCCATTTATTCACCCTTATGACGCTCAACGCCCAGGTGATGACGTCTAAATGTCATTGCCCCAGCCGGCTTCAGACCCTGCGCCTCTTATTGACACATGGCCGGCAACATGATAGCCGGTAACAGCAAAAAAATCGTGGGAGCTCTGCAAACGGGTTCTGTGCCGGGCTTACCGGGCCCATGATTCACAATCTGCAATTGATAAGGAGGCCTATGCGTCTGTATTTTAATCGTTTTTTTCGAGCGGCCAGACTCGATGTGACGTTTTACCAGGAAGTCGTTGCGGAACCACTCCTGCTCAACCAGGCCTGGATTACGGTTTTGCTATACGCGATGATGGCCGCCTGGGGAAGTTTCGGCCG
>CAZJHF010000294.1:0-5283 GCA_964545505.1 uncultured Desulfobacterales bacterium
CCACTATGGCCGCAGCGGTCCTGAGCCACTCAAATCCGCGAAACTCGGCGCGGCTCCGATCTATCCAGCCAAGGTGTAATGCAGCCGCCAAAGCCACGGCGGACAATAAAAACACTTTTACAGTACCGGGTAATAACGGCTGAATAAAATAAGCGGCCATGCCCACCAGAATCCAGCCCAAAAGTTTTTTGACCCACAGCATCCACTCACCGGAACGGGGAAGATTGCTCAGCTGTCCGGAAAACAGTGCCAGAAAAAACAGGGGCAGGCCCAGGCCCAGGCTCAGGGTAAAAAAGATTAAAAATCCGATCCATATGTTTCCAATCGTGGCGACCCAGGTCAGCAACCCCAAGATGAATGGACCAATACACGCGGAAGCCACCACTCCCAATGTCAGGCCCATGAACAGGCTACCCATGTAACCGGTATACGTTTTTGACGCTGCCTGTGATAAAGCATAGGGAAGTCGTATTTCCCAGAGCCCAAAGAGACTGGTGGCAAAAAAGAGCAGGACGGCCGCCACCAGAGAGAGCACGACGGGGTGTTGCAGTAAACTGCCAAACATTCCCCCGGTCATGGCTGCCATCACCCCGAGCACAGAGTTGGTGATTGCGAGACCTCCGATATAACAAATTCCATGGATTACCAGCGTTCGCTGACGCTCAGATCGCTGGCCCCCGAAATAGGAAACCGTAATTGGAATTAAAGGATAGATGCAGGGTGTCAGGTTCAGGGCGATTCCGCCGGCAAATATTCCCAGAAGCGTCCAGATCATCGCCCAACCCTTTAAGGGCCCTGACTGTTGTGCAGCAAGCGATCCTTTAGCCAGTCCGGCCGGGGCGCTTTCAACCGGCAAACCCCGGGCATGCCATTGCGGATAGCCCATGGGATCACGAAAGATGTTTTTATAACCAAGCTTTACGGCCACCCGGGCCGCCGAGTCGCTGCGGACTCATGCCAACCCCGCTCAGTAAAATATGATGATACGACTTTTGTCCGCTCCCAGAAATTTTTCAAGGGCGCTTTTGTTGCGCCAGCGCGACAACCAGGTCGGCTCCATGGGGAAATTCACCGCTTTTTTAATATGTCCGGTGCGGTATTCCCATTCCTGGCGCGTGTCTACCAGGAGCATGGATTCCGGTTTTGCGCTATATTTGCCGGAGAGCTCATCTGTGGAGATCAACTGATAGCCGCCTTGCTCGGCTTCGGCCAGCACATCCTGCCAGGTAGCTGTTTTGGGGGCAACCTCCCGATTCGCCTGCCAGATGTATCCAACGGTCAGCGCCACAGCTGTCAGTGCCCAAAGGGCTTTTTTTAAACCGTTCATCGCCAAACTCTTTGTATATCCATTTAGATATTCTGTTTTAACGCTTGACTTCACCCGCTTGTGTTTAAATCATAAATCCAGATGATACTAGACCTCTTCGTTTACAATGATCGAAAACCCCAGGGCCCGAAAATCCTGAATGCCCTCTTCAAGTCGTACAGCTTTGAATCCCTGGGCGCGGAGCATTTCCACTGCCATGACGGAAAGAACGCAATACGGACCGCGGCAATAGGCCACAATATCCTGGTTACGCGGTAAATCCGACAGTCGCTGTTGCAACTCCTTAAGCGGGATGGATAAGGCTCCGGCGATGTGCCCGGCGTTGTATTCTACCGACGGGCGGACATCCAGAACAGTCACCGCATCTTCGCACACGAGTTTCAGAAGCTTTTCACGATCCACCGGCATCATCCCTTCTCTGCCGTCCAGGAAACGACGCTTGATTTGCTCCACTTCGGCCAGGCGGCTTTCAGCCAGCAGCCGCATGGACCGCAAAAATTCGCAGACGTTCTGATCGGCAAGCCGGTAAATGACATACAGGCCCTCTTTGTCAGCTTCCACCAGCCGGGCTCCCCGCAGGACCTGCAGGTGCTGCGAGGCATTGGCGACTGATAGGTTGGACTCTTTGGCCAAAACCTCGACGGATTGCGGTCCCTGGCAAAGGAGGTCAAGGAGCTCCAGGCGCCTGGGGCTGGAAACCGCTTTACCGACGCGTGCGAATTGCTCATATATGGCATCCTTAAATAGACGGTTTGGATTTTTCATTTTGTTTTCCCTTTATATTCAATTGATTAATTGAATACTAAAATAAATCTTTTCTATTGTCAAGAGAAAGCTAATTTTGATAAAAAATGCCGGATTCAAATGCGATCGCATCGGCTTGAAGACCATAGAGGCAAGCGGACAGATCGGATAGAGATCTTGCAAATTATTGAAATTGATACAGAATTTTGATGTCAGCCATCTGGTAGAGTTTAGTGGAAGGATGGTGTCTCTAAAAGCTGAGTCATCGCTTTCAAAAATTCCCTGAGCAGGTCATCGCCTGTGTGAAAATGCTTTTTATCAGCCCAGCTATCCTTTAATTGATGCATCCAATAGGTCGGTATAGGCGCCAACCGATTCCAGGTCGTAAGGGGTTCATAAAATAAGTAAAAATCCCAGGCAACTTGCCCCTGACGCCCAATACTACGGGCGATTTCTTTGCCAACAATTTGATCTTGATCGTAAAAATGCTTGAATCGTTTATCGTTCAGATATTGAACAGATGGAATAGCAGCGTCTAAAGAATCATCAGCGAGTATTTGAATCCAAACAATTGAAGCAGCCATATCAGCGTCTGCAAATTGTTTTAGAAAAGCCGCTTGTACCGCACGGGCACCCTGGTCACGTCATAATGGACAGGTTGGAGAGAGCAAGGCCAGAAATCGGATTTTTTCTTTATCACTGTTAAATCGGTCTTTCAACGGATTCAATGATCCGTCCAGTGTTATGATATGATACGATTGATTGGTATCCATTCACCCAGGTCCTCCAGAATTTGTTTCTTTGAACTCAGCTGATGGACCGCTGCCCCTTAATTTGTCCGCCACCTGGCGGACGTCCGCTAAGCATCATCTGCCGCTGGGATTTTTGGTGGCACACGCACAGGTCCCCATCTTCTTCTCCATCGCGATTTTTTCCATAATTGTTGATCGGCCGTGTTTCAGGAAATCTTGCCGGATGTCTTCGGCGGTGTATTCAAAACAATAGCAAATTAGATCACTCATCGGTGCTTTCACCTTAATAGAGAATAAAAAAGCTATTTATAAATAATACGGCCAAAGCAGCTTCTGCGATTACCTTCAAATAAAATAATCAGCATTCCACCGATAAAATAGAGGATGTCCCTGACCAGCGTCACCTGGGGTGAGCTGGTATATCCGCTCTGACCGGTGGAAAAACAGCCGCAATCAAATTCGTGGCCGCGGATTAAATTAATCGTTAACACGACTATAAAGGCCAGCAGCAGGGCGGTAATGATAATAGCAGCCGAGCGTGGATACAGGCCGATGATCAGAGCCAGGCCGGCAATACATTCTAGAAACGGAATAATGATGGCTATCAGATTGATTAACGCGTGCGGGAATAGATCATAGCCGTAAACAATTTTGGCAAAATCTGCCGGTGACAGGATTTTGTGGAAACTGGCGTAGATAAAGGTGAGCCCCAGAATCCAGCGGGCTGCCAGTTCGATCCAGTTGTTGTTGATGATGGTCTGTTTAAAATTATTCAATCGGATACCCTTCCGCCTGCCAGCCCGGAAAACCGTCGATAAAAATCCGTACCTCGCTGAATCCGACATCTGAGAGCATTCGGGCCAGATGATGGCTGTCTTCACAGGTTCGGCCTGAACAATAGGTAACGATGGGTTGATCCGGCGGGTAACGGTTCAGGAAAGATTCAATCTGTTCATCAAATTGGCCCACCGGTAATGATATGGCACCCGGGATGTGCCCGCTTTCATAGTCCTCTTTTGAACGCGCGTCCACAAAAAGTGTATCATCGTTATAAAATATTTTTGCGGCATCCGGCACCCGGTCGATTTCTGCTATAAGATAATCATCTTCACCAGCGGCATTAGCTGTAATGATCCCTTTTGTTGTGTCCCATTGCCCCACCAGGGCAATACCTTTAGGCGAAAGATGGTTAACCACCAGCGCCAGGGCCACCGCCACACCCACCAGGATCATAATTTCCTTTATCGATTTGCGATTAACCATTATTGGATTTGATTTTGTTTGTTAGCGAACCACCGTGGATCGAACTATTACCCAACGAGTAAGAATATCTATCTATATTTTATATTGTAAAGTGAACGCCATTATTATGTAGAAGTGATATTAGAGCCTCAGATCATGCTCGAGAGCTCCCGCATATTGCGGGATTTCACATCTTGATTTTATTCCATAAGGAGTTCAAAAGGCGCGCTATCAAATTTTAACCGGCAAACGGGCTCAACGGGCCAACCGGTTAACCTTCTCTTATGAAGGTGCCGTTTTTAAGTTCCTGTAGCGTCTGTTCAATTTCCGCCTGGGTATTCATCACAAATGGCCCATACCGTGCGATGGGTTCATTTAAAGGCTTGCCTGCCATCAGCAAAAATCGCACACCCTGTTCTCCGGCGCGGGCCGATACCAGATCCCCATCACCAAAGACCATCAGGCGCGGATGCTCGACCACGGATTCTTGTGCGCTCCCGTTTGTGCCGAAAGCGCCCCCACCCTCGAATACATAGGCGATAGCGGCGTGATCGCTGGCAATCGCCTGTGAATAGCTGGTGTTTGGGGGAACGGATACATCCAGATAGATCGGATCGGCGACAATCTCTTTTACCGGGCCGATTGTGCCGTCAACTTCACCGGCAATCACCCGGATGATGACACCATCACCCTGTTGAATTTCCGGTATTTGATCAGATGTAATATTCTGATAGCGCGGGGCTGTCATTTTGTCTTTAGCCGGAAGGTTGACCCACAGCTGAAAGCCTTTCATTTCGCCTTCAATCTGCTGGGGCATTTCTTCGTGCAGAATTCCCCGACCGGATGTCATCCACTGGACATCGCCGTCGGTTATGCTTCCAGAATTGCCCATGCTGTCTTTATGGTTTACGCGCCCCTTGATCATATAGGTCACGGTTTCAATTCCGCGATGCGGATGCATGGGAAACCCCTTCATATAATCATCAGGGTTGCGGGACCCAAAATGATCAAAAAGCAAAAATGGATCGACATGATCCAGCTCAGCAGTAGCAATGCTTCTGATCAATCGCACGCCGGCACCTTCAAGCACCGGTCGAGGCTCAATCATGCGGGTCACTTTTCTTACTTGATGTGTCATATTTTACTCCTTCTAAAAAATGGAGATCTCCTTTTTGGGTTATCCGGCTGACTGGTTAAACCCGTTGAACCAATTAAAAA
>CAZJHF010000295.1:0-5277 GCA_964545505.1 uncultured Desulfobacterales bacterium
CAGGGCATTGATACCAGCGGTGTTGTTGGCTTTGATCAGACCGATAAGATCTTTGTCAATCAGGTGATTGAATAAGGCCTTATGCGCCTCGGGCTCATGGGCCTGGCTTAATAGTTTATCGCGAATGGCACCCATTAAACGCAAGAAATCCGCATATTCTTCGCCGAATTGTTTTTCCAGATCGAGGCGCAAGCGTTTGGCCAGGGCGGGACTTTTGCCTGAGGTGGAAATCGTTAGCATCAGATCTCCACGCCGGACAATGGCCGGCAGGATAAAATTGCACACCTCGGGTCGATCGGCGATATTGCACAGGATGTTGTTGCGCTCAGCATCATTGTTGATCTGCCGATTTAAATTTTCATCATCTGTGGCCCCGATTACCAGAAACATTTTATTTATATCATCGCTTTGGTAAGGGCGCTCTTTGAGTTGAATCGATCCCTTTGCGGCCAGTTTCGTTAATTGTGGCGTTGGATCGGGGCTGACAACCGTCACCCGGGCCCCGCAATCCAGCAGAGTGATCGCCTTGCGGGTGCCCACCAAACCGGCACCGACAACCAGACACTTGCGGTTTTGGATATCTAAATTTACAGGGTAATATTTCATATAGACGGTTATTCGTTATTGGTTATTAGCCATTAATGATCTTTACCCATAACCTATAACACTTAACTTTTAACTTCCAATTCCATGAGGTCATCGGCAAGGACGAGATGGCCGCTGTAGGTCTTGCGACATTCTGCCGCAATGTCTGCTTTTTCACATTCCGGATAAAAGTGGGTCAGGACCAGATTGCCAACGCCGGCTTTGGTTGCCAGTTCCCCTGCCAGCGATGGTGTCAGGTGGCCGGGGGTCCGCAATTTGTCCGGAAGGGCACACTCACAAATCAACAGGTCTGTGTCTTTTGCCAGGTCGATAATTGTTTCAGTGTAATCCGTGTCCCCTGTGTAAACAACGGAATACCCATTAGGACTGGTGATGCGGAAGGCAATGCTTTCCGGATTATGTTTCACCGGTGCCGTATATACAGAAAAATCCTCGAATGTAATCGTATCGGCATTCTGGTTGTCGAATTCAATCATTTCCAGCAGGCCGGGCGTTAATTCAATCCAGTGTCCGTAGACGTTTTTCAACCCTTCATAAAAATCCAGCAAACCACGGCCACCGGCAACCGTCAGAGGTCTTTTTCTGCGACTGCCATCCGGGTATTTAGTGGCAAAAATAAGGGGCACGAGTTCGCCCGTGTGGTCGGGGTGAAAATGGCTGTAAAAAATATGGGTTAAATCGAAAATGGTCGTATCCGCCTCCAGCAGGCGTCGCATGGTGCCCGGACCGCTATCAAACAACATTTTTGAAGCGCCGACCTGCATCAAAACCGAACATGAACTGCGCGTCAGCGACGGCACACAGGTCCCGGAGCCCAAAATCCTCACCGTTATGCCCGAATTGTTTTCCGCCATGTTTTATCCATCCGTTATGATTGAAATTATGTTTAAAATATAAAACCTGAGTTTCCAATCCTAAAATGAGAAGAAAGATCTATATACGGATAGAAACTTGAAGCTGTCTCACTGCATCCGCTGTATCTTATCTACGGATTTTTTAAATATGTTAATAAAACCTAAGTTTCCAATCCTAAAATGAGAAGAAAGATCTATATACGGATAGAAACTTGAAGCTGTCTTAAAAATAGTAGATCACGTCCATGGGCGCGACGTAAACCGATTCAAAAACGAAGCATACACGCTAGTATTCGAGTATTTTGAATCGGTTTACAACAAAGCCCATGGGCGTTAGATGCATTTTTAAGATAGCTTCTATTTGGGTTCCGCGCGCCTGGCAGTCCTCCCGATAATCCAGGACAGCAGCTTTTTATCATCCTTTACATCCACATGATCTTTGAGCTTGCTGAGCACAATTTCTGCTCTGGCCATGTTCTTATGGCCGCCGGCATTTCCCAGCATGCCAAACCCTTCTTTGGCGACCTTGCCGGCGTTTTTGCGGATCCCGTCGTTTCTAAATATGATGGTCAATTTTTTTTCACAGATCCCGGACACAATGCTCCAGGTGACGGTATTAACGCGCATAAAGAAGTCGGCAACCAGCACGCAAACGTCCGGGTTAACCACATTTCCCAAATGGACGTAAACTTTTCCCTTGCGCCGGCGCATGTTTTGCAGCGCGATCTTAAAATATTTCAAAAGGTCAAATCGAAGGTCAGCCTGTTCAATTTTGCGGGCCAAATGGATGTTGGCGTATCGAAATAAATATTGAAAAGCACGCACGTCTTCAATCTGTGTTCGCCCTTTGAAATCATTGGTGTCGGTTTTAATGCCATGATACAGACCTGTCGCCAGCCTGGCCGATGGTTTTATTTTTGCTGCGCGCAGATATTCGGTCAATATGGTAGCCGTGGCACCGTAATGGGGTCGGATATCGACAAACGGGGCCTTGTAGCCCGCATCGGGATGATGGTCGATTATGACATCCACCTCGAGTTTTGTCATAAATTCATTATGATCCGGCTGGGAGTCGACAATAACAATTCGGCTAAATTGATCCACCTTAATATCAGCGAAAGGAACCAATTTCACGCCCAGCAGCCGTATCATGGCCAGATTGTCCGGTCGATTGATGATGTTGATATTTGAAATGGTAACACTGGGCACCTTGCGCCACAGCAGGCGCCGAATGGCCATTGCACTGGCGATGGCATCCGGATCCGCATTAATCACAATCAGCACCTGATGGCTACCGGAAAACTGATCATAAAAGCGCCGCAATTTTTCGGGGACAGATCGGCTCATAAGAAATTGATATCCTATAATAAACGTCAGGATATTACGACGGGTGCATTTAGATTACAATAGGATTTTCAAAATTTAACGCACAAACTAAAAGCCCGGCTCCCAGTGAGCCGGGCGGATTTTATGTGAATTTGCAGTTATATCGTCGTAAACAGAATGTTATCACCTTCGGCCTCGGCCCTGACGCGGGCGCCTTCCGATATTTTACCTTCAAGGATCTCCAAAGACAATGGATTCTCAATGTATTGCTGGATGACGCGTTTCAGCGGCCGAGCGCCAAAAACCGGATCGTAACCCCGTTTAGCGATCAGCTCCTTGGAGTCATCTGTTAATATAAGCTCGATATTTTTGTCAGCAAGACGGCGGCCCAGTCGGTCCATCTGGATGTCCACTATCTTGAGGATTTCTTCAGCTGTCAGGCTCTGAAAGATAATAATTTCATCGATGCGGTTTAAGAATTCGGGTCGAAAACTGGCCCGCAGGGCCTCGGTCACGCGTTTCTCCATTTCTTCCCGGTTGGATGTTGACTGTTCCTGAATCCATTGGCTGCCCACATTGGATGTCATAATGACGATCGTATTTTTAAAATCAACGGTACGGCCGTGGCCATCGGTCATACGTCCGTCATCTAAAATTTGTAGCATAATATTAAAGACTTCCGGGTGTGCCTTTTCAATTTCATCAAACAGGACCACCGAGTACGGTCGACGGCGAACGGCTTCGGTCAGATATCCGCCTTCCTCATAACCCACATACCCGGGAGGCGCGCCGATCAGTCGCGCGACGGAATGCTTTTCCATATATTCGGACATATCAATGCGAATGATGGCCTGTTCACTGTCGAAAATAAATTCCGCCAATGCCTTGGCCAGCTCGGTTTTACCCACACCGGTGGGTCCCATAAAAATAAAGGATCCAATCGGGCGGTTGGGGTCCTGCAACCCGGAACGGGCCCGCCGCACAGCATTGGATACGGCTGCCACCGCTTCGGCCTGGCCGATCACCCGTCGGTGCAGCCGCTCTTCCATATGCACCAGTTTATCCCGTTCACCTTCGAGCATTTTGCTGACCGGAATGCCGGTCCAGCGGGATACCACTTCCGCCACATCTTCGTCATCGACTTCTTCTTTTAGCATTTTGCTGGTTTGCTGAAGCTCGGAAAGTTTTTGATTGGCTTCTTGCAGCTGTTTGTCAAGCTCCAAGGCTTTGCCATATCTCAGTTCAGCCACCCTGGCCAGATCGCCCTCTCTTTCGGCCAGCTGGGCCTCGGTGCTCAACTGCTCTTGCGCTTCCTTTATTTTACGAATCGTTTGGATCAGATCCTTTTCATTTTGCCAGTGGCCTTTCATCTTTGTCAGCTCGTCGTTCATATCGGCCAGCGCGGTTTCCAGTTTCTGCAGGCGCTCTTTAGAAGCCGGGTCTTTTTCCTTTTTTAAGGCCTGGCGTTCGATTTCGGCCTGGGTAATTCTGCGCTGAACTTCATCGATTTCGGCCGGCATGCTGTCGATTTCGATTCGCAGCTTGGAAGCACATTCGTCCATTAGATCGATAGCTTTATCCGGCAAAAAGCGATCGGCAATATAGCGATCCGAAAGGGTGGCGGCCGCCACGATAGCCGAATCCTGAATGCGAACGCCATGATGGACTTCGTATTTTTCTTTCAGGCCCCGCAGGATGGAAATGGTGTCTTCCACCGAGGGTTCTTTGACCAGAACCGGCTGAAAGCGGCGCTCCAAAGCGGCATCTTTTTCAATGTATTTGCGATATTCATTCAGCGTGGTGGCCCCCACACACCGCAACGTACCCCGCGCCAGTGCCGGTTTGAGCATATTGGAGGCATCCACGGCACCTTCAGCCGCACCGGCGCCCACAACGGTGTGAAGCTCATCGATAAATAGAATGATTTCACCTTCGGCACCTTCAACTTCTTTTAAAACGGCTTTGAGGCGATCTTCAAATTCACCCCGATATTTAGCGCCGGCGATCAGGGCACCCATGTCCAGGGCGACCAGACGACGATTTTTGAGGGTTTCGGAAACATCCCCTTCCACAATTCGGCGGGCCAGGCCCTCTATGATAGCGGTTTTGCCGACACCGGGCTCGCCGATTAAAACCGGGTTGTTTTTTGTGCGTCTGGAAAGCACTTGAACAATACGTCTGATTTCTTCATCGCGGCCGATGACAGGATCCAATTTGCCCAGTCGGGCCAGATCCGTCAGGTCGCGGCTGAATTTTTCCAGGGCCTGATATTTGTCTTCCGGATTGGGGTCGGTGATGCGTTGTTTGCCTCTTATTTCCTGTAAACCGTGTAATATGGCGTCCCGTGTGACACCTGCGCGCGATAAAATTTTGGCGGCTTCTCCGGCGGTTTCTTCGGATATGGCTAAAAAAATATGTTCGATACTGACATATTCGTCCTTCATCTGGGTGGCTTCGCTAAATGCCTGCTCCAGAATCGCTTTGGTCCTGG
>CAZJHF010000296.1:0-5267 GCA_964545505.1 uncultured Desulfobacterales bacterium
CTCTCGACCTGTTTGGAAAGACTGGCAAGCGATTTGGAGATTGTTTTTAGTTGAGATTGTATTTTCTTCATTCTATTTATCCTTCCCTTTTAGAAGTATTTAATCATCGCGAATGACTAAAAAGAAGAGTAAGACAGCATATATAAAAGTCAATGATGGCGAAGATAATGAAGAAAAGTAATATCAATTTTCAGAAACGGTATGCCGGAGCCCTGAATGCGGACCAGCTTGCAGCTGTCACCCATACAGAAGGGCCGTTACTGGTTATCGCCGGTGCCGGAAGCGGAAAAACAAGAACACTGACCTACCGGGCGGCTTATCTGGTAGAAAAAGGAGTACGTCCATCGGCCATCCTCCTGTTGACATTTACGCGCAAGGCATCCCAGGAAATGCTTCGCAGAGCCACCCAATTGCTCGATGAACGCTGTGGGAAAATTGCAGGTGGCACCTTTCACTCCTTTGCCAATGCAACGCTGCGCCAGTATGCGTCGCATATGGGTTTGGACCCCGCTTTTGGAATCCTCGACCGCAACGACTCTGAAAACCTGATTGGGTTGCTGCGCAAGGAATTGCAGCCCGCAACCCGGCAGCGATCATTTCCCAGGAACAAAACCCTGGCAGATATTTTCAGCCGGGTCGTCAACAAAGGCCTATCGCTGCAAGAGGTAATCGAAAACGACTATCCGCATTTTGAATCTCATCTTGAAACCATCGGCCGTCTGTATCAGTTATTCGAAATCCGCAAACAGGAACATCGCTTTCTGGATTACGATGATTTACTGGTTTATCTGCGTCGTCTGTTGGCCGAGTATCCGGATGTGCAGGATCGCATCTCGAACCGCTACCATTATATTATGGTGGACGAATATCAGGACACCAATACCATTCAGGCCGAAATATTGTACCTTCTGACCCGCACCAATCAGAACATCATGGTTGTCGGCGATGACGCCCAGAGCATCTATGCCTTCCGGGGCGCCAATTTCAGAAATATTATCGATTTCCCGAAACGGTTTCCGGCCACCCGAATCGTCTCACTCGAAGAAAATTACCGCAGCAATCAACCGGTATTGACCTTAACCAATGCGATTATCGAACGGGCCAGGGAAAAATTTACCAAAAATTTATTTTCGCAAAAAAAGGCCGGTGCCAAACCGGTAATCGTAAATGCCGAAGATGAATACAGCCAATCCCGCTTTATTGTGGATCGGATCAAGGATCTTCAAAACCAGGGCGTGCCCGTAAACGAAATTGCAGTTCTGTTTCGCGCCAGTTTTCATTCATTTGACCTGGAGATAGAATTGAGCCGGGAGGGCATTGCGTTTGTGAAAATGGGCGGGTTTAAATTCGTAGAGTCGGCGCATATAAAAGATGTTCTGGCACACATGCGCGTTATGGCCAATGTCTATGACCGCATCAGCTGGTACCGAATTTTACTGCTGCTCGAGAAAGTGGGGCCGAAAACCGCCCAGAAGATATTTGAGGCAATTCTGGCAGAAAAATCAGGCTATACCGGCCTGCTTTCTGCCGAGGTGGCTGGCAGCAAAGCGCTCGAGCGTCTGAAAATGCTTTTTGCCACCCTGGATACAAAACCGGAGACCGTTGGCGAAATGGGGCAAACCATTGTTGACTATTACCTGCCGATTTTAAAAAGCCGCTTTGATGACCACCCCCGTCGCGCGAAGGACCTGGAGCATCTGGTTGACATCATGGAGCGTTACCAAAGCCTTGACGCCTTTTTAACCGATATGGCCCTGGAACCGCCAACTGCCAGTTTCGAAAATAGCCTGTATACGGATGGCTCCGGTTCGGACCGCTTAACGCTGTCGACAATTCATTCCGCCAAAGGACTGGAATGGCGCACGGTTTTTGTGATCTGGACGCTGGACGGCAGGTTCCCCTCGGTGCATTCACTGCATAAAGAAGACGAGCTTGAAGAGGAGCTCAGGTTGATGTATGTCGCTGCAACCCGTGCCAAAGAAAATCTGTTTTTTATCTATCCCGGCAATGTCTGGGATCGAAGCACGGGATTGATCCTCAACCAGCCCTCCCGTTTTCTTGACAACATGCCGGATGACATCCTTGATAAGGAATACGAATACCGCTAGTCGCTGAAGAAACCCCACCACAAAAAACAAACGAGACCGATAATGGCTATAATGGCGATGAGGTAACCTGCCCAGTCAAAGGTTCGTGAGGCAAATCCAAGCTTGTCCACGTCACCGAGTTTGGTGTTACACGATGGGCATTTGGTTGTTTGCAGTGGCAGATACGTGTAGCACTCGGGACACTTCTTAATGCTATAACGCTTACCGCCTGTGCGGCTGTTCGGTGCATCATCGTGCATTTGGATTCTCCTTTGGTTACCTGAATCTTGCATGAAAACTAATGCGAAGTTAAGATCGCATTTTCACCGCTTTCCCTAATAATTTCTTGGAGGACGGAATTGCGGTATAAGTGGTTGTAGAAAAAAACCTTCGAATACCAGAATGTTTTTTTACAACCACTAAAAAGCAGCACGTCAAGCTAATTATAGAAGCATACCAAAATACTTGTTGCGTATAATGGATGAATATCCTTTTATCGCATTGGTTTTAACCCTCCGGCTCGTGCAAGATTCAAGTATTAACTGCTTAACCCGATATCCCGCCAATCGTTTTAACTCTTCCAGAAACCGTCTTCGATGACAATTTCACTTTCATCTTTTATGCGTTTCAACCAGGCTCCCACGGTATTAAACGCTTTTTGCTGCCGCAGGCGCGCCTTTATGTCTGACTTTTCTTTTTCAAATCCATCTAAAGAAGGCCCTTTACGCTCTCGCAGGCTGATAACGAAATAACCCTTTTGGCCTTTGATGGCGTCAGCGTAAATGGTATTGCTTTCAGAGAGCTTAAAGGCCGCGCTTGCTATGTCAGGCTCGTACCCCACGCCGGGTATCGAATCGGTACGCTTGAAAAACCCCGAAGTTTGCGGTTTCAGGTTGAGCTTATCCGCAACGGCTGTCAGGGATTCCGTTTCTTTAAGTTCGGCGATAATGGCCTGGGCTTGACCAAGGGCTTCGGCATCCTGCTTTTCTTTAATCAAATCCTTTTTAACTGCTGCGCTTACGGCTTTTAATTCCGGAATCTGGGCCGGTCGTTTCTCCAGCGCCTCCATTAGATAATACCCGTTGCCCAGGTCCTGAATCTCACTGACCTCATTGAGGGGCAATTTAAAAGCAGCCTCTGCAAGCTGCCGGGCGTTTTGTGTCCCGGACGGTCCTTTTTTGCGGGTGAAAAAATCGGTATGGATCATTTTCAAATTACGCTCTTTGGTAAGATCGCCCATGTTTTGACTTTCAAAAGTGGCATCGAAAATCGCTTCGGCCTCATCATAAGCCAGGCTTCTGGATCGGTCGGCTTTCAATTTGGCTTCAATTTCAGAGCGCGCTTCATCCAGGGACCGGACCGAGGCCGGATTGACCCGCTCAACTTTGATGATATGCCATCCAAACTGGGTACGCACCGGTTCGCTGATTTCTCCGGCCTGCATCGCAAAGGCCTTGTCGGAAAAAGGCTTCACCATATCCTGCCGAGTGAAAGTTCCCAGATCCCCGCCTTTTGTTTTGGTGGGGCCTTCTGAAAATTCCGCAGCCAGTTCGGCGAAATCCTCTCCGGCGATTGCCATTTGATGAACATCTTCAATTCGTTGGCGCGCTTCTTCGACTTGCTCGGGTGTCGCCTTCTCATCCACTTTGATAAGAATGTGGCGTGCCTGCACCGTTTGCGGGCTTTTAAACTGTTCTATGTTGCTTTCATAATAATCGCTGGCATCTTCTGCTGATATCGTTACCTGGGCCTCATAGTTTTTCGGGTTTAGATACACGTAACGAATTTTAAGCTCAGGATCCGTTTTATAGTCTTCTTTGTTGGCTTCAAAGTGAGCCTGAATCTCGTCGGCTGTGGGTTCTATGCCCTTCATCTGCTGCGGTTCCAAGAGCATAAAATCGATATCGACTTCGGCATTATTGAATTTATACCACTGCTGCGCTTCAATATCCGACACCTTTATGTTGCCGGAAATAAAGTTTTGCAGCTTATTGATCGTAATCGCTTCGCGTTGCTGGTTTTCAAAGGTTTCAGGAGAAAGCTGGGTGCGGCTTAATATGTTGAGATAGCGCTGGTTGTCAAACACCCCCGCGGTTTGAAAAGCAGTGATGCTGCCAATGGCCTGGGCAAGCTCTTCATCGGACACCTGGATTTGAAGTTTTTCAGCCGCCTGCAGCATCAGTGCCCTGTCAATCAATTGATCCAGCGCCCGTTTGGGCAACTGCAGTGTTTGAATAAACTCGTCGTTTACATTATTGCCGAATGACTGCCGTACCTGTTCAACAAGGTTTTGATAAGTGTTGCGATAGTCATCCAGGGTGATGATGCTTCCATTGACTTCGGCTACGCGACCCGACCGCCCGGACGTATATCTTTGAACGCCCCAGGGAATGAAAACAACAATGATGGCCGCCAGCAAAAATTTGATAATGCAGCTGCTGGCATGTTTACGCATTATACTTAGCATTCAGTTCTTCTCCTCGCGGGTTCAGGGTTCTGCGTTCAACGTTCAGCGTAATTTAAACCCTAAACGGGGAACCCTGAACGGGGAACCTTGAACCGGAAACCTTTTTTATAAAAAATATCACGAAAACATAAAAGAAGGGAAGCATAAAATCAGGAAATAAGGGTCAGCGGATTTTCCTGCTTGTCGATTTTGGTCCCCACGGACTCAGAGCAGTAAGCGCATAGATATTCATATTTATCGCCTTCAGGCAATACCAACAGCAGCCGCTTGCGCACCGGGACTGCCTGTTTGCATCTCGGACAGTAAAGCTCGGTGGCGTCAAATTCCTTGTAGACACTTGCATCAGAAGGTTCACCGGCCAGCCCATTTGGCGGAAATGGATGACGTTTCATACGCTTCACACGATCAGATGGTTTCGATCAAACACATGCCCCCAGGCCTGCAAATCAGTTTATAATCATATAACATGTTAATAATATTTATTATTTAAAATCTTGTCAACCCATCTCAACGGCAATGCCGCCGGCAGCATCAGCTGGCGGAAGTGACCCCGGAAAGGGCCCGTTCGCGGTCCGTGCCAAATATAACTGTTGACACCTAAAAAACCAAATGCTAAATAATTTCGCTCATGTGGGGCTGTAGCTCAGCTGGGAGAGCGCATGACTGGCAGTCATGAGGTCGTCGGTTCGATCCCGATCAGCTCCACTTTCTTT
>CAZJHF010000297.1:0-5244 GCA_964545505.1 uncultured Desulfobacterales bacterium
CAGATTGTCAATGGCGACCAGACCGCCAAATTGCTTGGTGAGTCTTTTTGTTGTCAAAATTGCCATGTTTTCCTCCTAAGCGCTTGCTGTGGCTTCTTCTTCCGCCGCCACATTTTCGTCTTCTTCGATGTGCAGCTCGCGTCGCCGCTTGACATCCGGCCACAACCCTTCCGGTTTCAGCAGCATCATGGCGACCAGCGCAGCACCGTATACCAGCAGCCGGAATTCGGCAAATTCCCGCAGTAATTCGGGTAAACCCACCAGTGCAAAGGCCCCCACAATAACGCCGGGAATGCTGCCCATGCCGCCAACGATGATCAAACAGATAATATTGATGGAAACGATGACGTTAAAGCTATGGGGATAGACCGAGCCGATTTTGGTGGCAAAAATAGCGCCGCTCAGGGCCGAAAAACCGGCGCCGGTGGCAAAGGCCATCAGTTTGGTCGCCACCAGATTAATGCCCATGGCCTGAGCCACGTCCTCATCTTCACGCACCGCCATCCAGGCTCTGCCCAGACGCGAGTCCCGCAGCCGCCAGGAAATAAAACCGACCAGCAAACAGCCGGCCAGAATAAAATAATAGACCTGCTGCGGGGTGGAAAAGGTATATCCGGCGATGCTGATATTGGGAATCTGGCCAATGCCCTGGGCGCCGCCGATCCAGGGGCGCAGCCAGTCGGAAAGGACGAGTATCCGGATGATTTCACCAAATCCCAGGGTGGCAATGGCCAAATAATCGCCGCGCATCTTTAGCACCGGTACGCCCAGAATCACACCGGAAAGAATGCCCGCAGCAATCACGAAGGGCAGGGCCGTCCAGAAATTCATACTGAAAAATCCCAGTTCGGGAGATGTCAAAATGGCGACCACGTAAGAGCCCACGGCAAAAAAGGCCACATAGCCCAGATCCAGCAGGCCGGCAAATCCCACCACGATGTTAAGGCCCAATCCCAGGAGCACATAGAGGCCCACGATGGTCAAGACCTCGCTGAGAAACAGGCCCAGAATTTTCGGCAGAACCAGCAGGATAAACGCAAGGACCAGCATGCTGGCAAGCTTTAAATTGCGCTGCTGCCCGGCGGGCAGCCCCTGCACTTTGGTTTTAACAGCGCTGCCTTTGCGGCCCCACACATAGACCAGAATTGCCACCACAATGAACAGCCCCACCGCACCTTTAATGGACAGGCCGTTGGTGGCGAATAAAAACAGATTAATCTTGGCCAGCGGGCCCCACAGAGAGATAACCGGCCGCAGCATATCCTGTAGCACGCCGGCAATCACCACACTGCTCAACGCTGTGATGATTGTCTTACGAATGTTTGGCGGGGCCAGAAATAGCAGGCCGGCAGCAAGCCCGCTCAAAAGGCCGCCCAGCAGCACCAGCGGAATGCCCTTGGGGCCGATGTAGAAGGTCAAAATTTGATACAGCACCGGGGAGGCATTGATGAATACCATTCGCAGGTTGATGGTCTTGCCGATGGCGACCAGCAGCGCGATGCCGGCCGCCGTTATTACGGCGGTGAGAATGGCGCTGCCGACGGCTGTCGCAGCATGCTCGCGACCGGCTTTTTTCGCCGCCAGATAGCTGAGAAATATGGCGGTGAGCAAAAGCAACGTGTTGCCCATGGACACGACCTTATAGATAATGTCGCGCTTGCTGAAAGCCTCGACCATGCCGATCAGAGAGAGCATCACCACCGTCAGGGCGCCGATCAGCCCGATGTTGACTGCATACCGCCAGGGAGATTGATCCTGATTCATTTTACTCTAATTGTCCTTTCCGACATCAATCTAATTATAATTATTAACTGTGTTTTGAACGAGTTGGAGGCTTTCATCTGCAAGGCACTTAAGGGTGAAGCCATAGTCATCTATGCTTCGCCCTTAATAACGCAGCAGATGGAAGCCTCCAGCTCGCCGCGTTGTTTTCAGGGTGAAAATTAATGAGATAAAATGATTTTCATCCGTTATTTCTGCTCTGTATTTCTTATACCCTCTGTGATTTGCGTGATTTACAGACATTGGATCTAATCATAGCTTCTCATTAATTTTCATATAAAATACAGTTACTAAGCTTTTTTAATTGCCAGCCGTTCGCCGAGAATTCCGGTCGGGCGGAAAATCAGCACCATGACCAGCATGGTAAAGGCAATCGCGTCTTTTAACTGATAGGGGGCCACGATACCCAGTCCGTCCAGAAACAAACTGGGGCCGACGGATTCGACCAGACCCAGGAAAATGCCGCCCAGCATGGCGCCCGGGATGTTGCCGATGCCCCCCAAAACCGCCGCGGTAAACGCCTTGATGCCCGGGATGAAGCCCATGAAAAAATGCACCTGCTTGAACATAATGGCATACAGCACCCCGGCTGCACCGGCGGCAGCACCTCCGACCACAAAGGTCATGGAGATCATTTTGTCCACATCGATGCCCATCAGCGCTGAGGCTTCCTTGTCTTCGGAGACCGACCGAATGGCCTTACCGATACGGCTCTTCATGACAAAGGAATACAGGGCGAACATCAGCACGATGGCGGCCACGATGACCACGGCCTGAAATTTGAGAATGCGAATGCCCCAAATAACCCAGTGGCCCTCGAGCATGGCGATGTCCGGGTAAGCCTGGAAGCTGGAACCGTAAAGCCCCCGAAACAGGTATTGCAGAAAAAAGGAGGCGCCGATGGCGGTGATCAGCGGGATCAATCGCGGTGCGCCTCTGAGGGGCCGGTAGGCAATCCGTTCCAGAAAAAATGCAATCGTAACGGATACGGACATGGACACAAGAAAAATGGCGGCCAGACAGGAAATCGGACTGGTATCCAACCAGCCGGTGCGGTAAAACCAGGCGGCCACGAAATAGGCCGTATAGGGTCCGCTCATAAAAACTTCACCGTGGGCGAAGTTGATCATGCGCAGCACGCCGTAAACCATGGTGTAACCGGTGGCGATCAGTGCATAGACGCTGCCCTGGGCCAGGCCGAAGATGATAAAGTCGATCCAGTGTCTGGCGGTATAAGTCCCTTTGATCAGAGTGGCGATCGAGCCCCAGACGACCAGAAACAACAGCCCTCCGCCGATCAGCCACATGACCACGTCGGTGGGCGAAATTCGTTCACGAATTCTTTGCAACATTGTTTTTGTCCCTCTTGGTCCTTGCGAGCCTGATGTTTGCCTTGGAATAAAGTACGTTTCGCGCAGCAGGAGATATTGCGTCTTTTGAGGTGCGGCAAACGGGTGGGGAATACCCCCAATTTTGCGGGTCGAGCCGGGTATCCTGTGAATACCCGGCTCTAATTAAAACTTAAAGAGAAGCCGGCATCCGAAGAGGCCGGCTTCATCGATTCTGATTAATAAGGTTTCCAGTAAGGTTTGGTCGGCATCGCGCCTTCCTTGACGTTTTCCGCTGCGGTTTGATAGATCGCAATTTTCGGATCAGCGCAGTCGCCGTACTGGTCACAGGTAATCGTGCCGGTCAGCCCTTGCATTTTTGTAGTGGCCAACAGTGCATCGCGCAGCGCTTTGCGGCCGATGTACAGATTGCCGCCTTCTTTGACGGCCACTTTGTCGATGGCTGCAAGAATCATCTTGGTGGCGTCATAGGCATGGCCATGGAACGGCGCGATGGGAGCTTCACCGTATTTTTTCTTATGTTTGGCCAGAAACGCCTGATACCCGCCGGCAAAAGCCCCAAAGTCCGGGCTGGAATGATACATGCCTACGGCTGCCATGCCGGCTGCTTTATAGAAGTCCGGTGAAAACATGCCGTCGGCGCCCATCAGCGCGGTCTTTTCCAGACCGGAGATTTCCTTTGACTGACGGGTAATAAATCCACCTTCCGCGATAAAAATCGGATAGTAGATGATATCCGGTTTGGCGGTGGCGATTTTGGTCAAAACCGGGCGCATGTCGGTATCGTTGGGTGACACCGCTTCCATGGAGGTGACCTTGCCGCCCAGTTCTTTAAACCTTTTGGCAAACACCTGGGCCAGCTGTTCGGCGTAGACGCTGCCGTCATGGATGGTGGCCGCTGATTTGAGACCTTTCTCTCTGAAGGCAAATTCAGCAGCGATCGCACCCTGCACCTTGTCGTTGTGGCAGGTGCGCGCATAGCCGCCGTAGCCATCACCGCGTTCGGGATCGGTCAGGAACGGAGCCGTGTTTGAGGGCGACACGCTCGGAATACCGGCCTTCCACAGAATGGGGACGCCGGGTTTGGCTGCACTTGAGCAGGTGGAGCCGATGGCCGCAACGATGGTCGGGTCGGCCGCCAGTCGGGTGGCCGCTGCCTGGCCGCCTTCAGCACTACAGCCGGCATCCTGACCGGAAATCTTGAGCGGGAAGCCTTTGATGCTACCACCGAAATCATCGACGGCAATTTCAATACCGCGCACAACATCTGTGCCCAGGGATGTGTTTGGACCTGAAATGACAACCCAATAGGCAATGTGGACGGGCTCACCGGGGCTCAATTTGACGACCCCGATTGGATCTTTGACTTCCGCTTGAATACTAAAAGCGAACGCAATTACAAATACACATGTTAAGATCATAATTAGCTTGCGGTTCATTTGCAATCTCCTTTCATTATAATTAACGCTTGATACGTTGGAAGTTCTGTTCAATAGTTCAACTTATAATTGGATTGCATCACCTCCTTTCAGTATATGAACGAATGTCTAAAACCATTATGCTATAATCTCAATGGCTTAAAATGTCAAACAATCCTTACCAGTTTTTATGATCGATCTGTCAACGTACTGAAATCGATACTAAATAATATTTAGTAGGTGATTCCGTCTCAAAAGGTTTGGCGCTTATTTAAACAACATTTGAGAATTAGTCAAGAGCTAATGTTCATAAAATGTTAAACCAGCTCACTTTCGCTCAATGACCGATTATCAAGTATGCGCTGCGGGGTAAAAATGGAAAGGTCCATTGATAGCGGCTTTTTCAGAATCAGTTCGCTCAAATAGCGACCCACCGCGGGTCCCTGCTGCAGGCCGTGTCCGGAAAAACCGTTTGCCATGTAATATCCGTTGAGCTGCGGCCATTGACCCAGAATGGCGTTGCCGTCCAGGGTATTGACCGCATAAAGCCCGGCCCAGCCGCGCACGACTTTAAGCGTATCGAATTTGGGTACAAATTCAGCAAGTTCCGGCCAAAATTCATTTATAAATCGCTGCTCATCCCAGCTGAAAGAAAATCCGATCGGATCGTCTTCCATGGATTTTCCCAGCAGGAT
>CAZJHF010000298.1:0-5235 GCA_964545505.1 uncultured Desulfobacterales bacterium
TTGCCCCGATGGTTCGCGTGCTGTCCAAAGTCACCGGTTTTAAACTGAAACATATTTATGAATTGTTCCCCTCCGGACCGGGCAAAGGCGCCTGTAAGATGGCCGGCCTTCCGAAACCCACCGGATGTGTCTAATCTTCAGAAATCCTGAACACATTTTTCTTTCAAAAGGCCCTGCCGCTTGCGCAGGGCTTTTTTGTTTGGGAGGGCTTCATGATTTTAAGCGTGAAAACAAAATCACGGACGGAACTGATCGACATTACATCCCAGGTCGCTGAACAGGTCAACCCATCCGGCGTTCGCGACGGCCTGTGCATGCTGTATGTTCCCCACACCACCGCTGCGGTTACCATAAATGAGAGCGCTGATCCGAGTGTGCGGGGCGATATCGAGATGGTTTTAAACCAAATCGTTCCCTGGGAAGCCAATTACAAACACCTGGAAGGCAACTCACCGGCGCATGTAAAAGCAACGCTCGTCGGGGCTTCAGAATTGCTGGCAATTGAAAACGGTGCCCTGGTGCTGGGCACCTGGCAGGGGATTTTTTTCTGTGAATTTGACGGCCCGCGAACTCGAAAAATTCATGTCCGTGTACTGGATGCAAAATTCAAAATCTGAATATTGCATGAAAATTAATGAGAAGTTAAGGCTAAATTAATGGCAGATAGTTAAGCAAATTGTGGCAGTAAAACAAAATAGCGATTAAATTAAAAGGACGAAAATCATTATTATCTCATTAATTTTCACCCTGGGAACAACGCGGCGAGCCGTGCAAAATTCAGATACAAAGTGAGCTATGAGACCTGCTGAAGTGAAAATCGATGATATTGACCGGGCGATTTTAAACCGGATCCAGTCTGATTTCCCTTTGACACCGCGACCCTACAACACCATCGGACAGCAACTGGAATTATCGGAAAATGAGGTTATCAAACGCGTCCGGCACATGAAAGATACCGGTATTATCCGTCGCATCGGCGGTAATTTCACGCCGCACGCGCTTGGATTCGTCAGCACACTGTGCGCCGCTAAAGTACCGCCGGATAAAATCAGACAATTTGCTGAAGTCGTAAACCGTCATCCGGGCGTTACCCACAACTATCGTCGTGACAATTCGTTTAATGTTTGGTTTACGTTTATTGCCCCCAGCACGGAAGAAATTGAAGCCAATCTCAAGCAGATCACAGCAGATACCGGTGTAAGCGACATTCTCAATTTGCCGGCAACAAAGCTGTTTAAGATTAAGGCCGAATTCAAGATATAGGTTCAAAGGTTCTGGGTTCAAAGGTTGCGAGTTGCGCGTTGTTAATTTCGCACTTCAACTGCTAGCAGCAAGCAGCCAGAGAACAAAAGCCAGAAGGCGTGGTTAACCTCTGAACGCGGAACCCTGAACCCGAAAACCTAAATAGACGTTGCGGGCCATAGGTAGCAACGCAAATGATTATCCTCCCTTACGGAATATGAAAGACATCCGCATTGCTGCCGTCATATTGAACTGCCCGGTTGGCCGAATCGCTGATAATCTGGATCGTATGGCCGGGTGGGTTGAGGTCGCCAAAAAGCAGGGTGTTGATGTCCTCTGCTTTCCGGAAATGAATATTACCGGTTACAGTAGCCGTGCCAATATCCAAAAATTGGCCGAAACCGTACCGGGGAAGATCAGTCAGTCGGTTTCAGAGATGGCGCAGGCGCATGATATTGCCATCCTGGCCGGGTTGGCTGAAGCGGACCTTACCGGTCGTGTATTTGCCAGTCATCTGCTTGCCACTGCCCAGGGTGTGGCCGGCATATACCGCAAAGTCCATATTGCGCCACCGGAAAAGCAGATATTTACGGCCGGAGATGCCATCCCGCTGTTTGAAATCAAAGGCTTCAGACTGGGTATCCAGCTCTGTTATGATGTCCACTTTCCCGAACTTTCCACCCGTATGGCCATCGATGGTGCGGATGCGATCTTTATGCCGCATGCCTCGCCCCGGGGCACACCCGCTGAAAAATTTGACTCCTGGATGCGCCATTTGTCCGCCCGCGCTTTTGACAATGGCCTGTTTGTGATTGCCTGTAACCAGACCGGAAACAATCAAAACGAGCTTAATTTCCCGGGTCTGGCGGTCGTGTTGGACCCTGCCGGACGCATTCTCAAAAAAGATATTAGCGGTAAAGAAAATATGATCGTGGCAGATCTAAAAGCCGGGGACCTCGAAGAAATCAGAGGACACCGCATGCGCTATTTTTTACCCAATCGCCGGCCGGACCTTTATTAGCAGACATTCACAACGGGCCATAACACGCCATCGCCGCTACCTCGCGCACGTTTACATACCCCATTTCAATATCGACACATAGATCCTCGGTGACCGGTGGTCATTTCTAATGCGGCCGATATGCGGCTTTATTCAAACCATATCCATACCCATCCTGATTTTCAGTTGACACTCCTTCGCTACCAATGATAGCCAGATACTATCTACTTTTCCATTTGACACCTCCGGGGAGCCCACAGCAAGCCTGCGGAGCGGGGTGTTCAAACGACCTGCCACTTAGTATCAAGACATCACATACCGAAAGGAGGACTTTTATGACTGGAAAACTGTGTAAGGTACTCATTTGTGTTTGTATTTCGCTGGCTTTTTTGACAGCGGCCGCTTCACCCGCCTTGGCCGGCAAAAAGGACGATACCCTCTATTTTTCATGGAAAAAGGAATTGGAAAGCCTCGACCGGTATTTTAATACCGCCCGGGAAGGCATGATCGTCAGCCGGCAGATATGTGATGACCTGTTGTATCGCGATCCGGACACGCTGCAATACAAGCCCCTGCTGGCCAAATCATTCGTCTGGCTTGACAACACCACCATGGAATTTGAGCTGCGCCAGGGCATTACCTTTCATAACGGCGAAAAATTTGATGCCGATGATGTGGTTTACACCATCAATTTTGTCAGCAATCCGGACAATAAAGTGCTGGTGCAGCGCAATGTCAACTGGATCGACCGGGCTGAAAAACTGGGGCCGTATAAAGTAAAGCTTTATCTGAAAGAACCCTTTCCGTCCGCCCTCGAATATCTGGCCGGCAATATTCCCATCTATCCCAACGAATATTATGCCAAAGTGGGCCCCAAGGGTTTCGGGCTCAAGCCCATCGGCACCGGACCTTACAAAGTTGTAGAGCATGAAGTCGGCAAAAAAATCGTGTTCGAAAAAAACAAAAACTACTTCAAAGACAGCCCCAAAGGGCAGCCGTCGATCGGGCGCCTGGTCCAGCGCACCATTCCGGAAGACACCACCATGGCAGCCGAATTGATGACCGGCGGGCTCGACTGGATCTATCAAGTACCCAAAGATCAGGCCGATAGCCTGGCCAATGTCCCCAATGTCCAGGTGTTAAAAGCGGAAACCATGCGCGTGGGTTGGCTGGTAATGGATGCCGCCGGCCGTACCGGTGAAAATCCGTTCCAAAAACTGGCGGTCAGAAAAGCCATCAGCCATGCCATCGACCGTGAGGCCATCTCCCACAATCTGGTGGGAGGGCAATCCCGGGTCATTCATTCGCACTGTTTCCCAACCCAATTCGGCTGCACCGATAAGGTTGTCAAATACGATTACAATCCTGTCAAGGCCAAAAAGCTGTTGGCTGAGGCCGGCTATCCCAACGGTTTTGAAATTGATCTGCATGGGTACCGTAACCGCCCGTATGCCGAGGCCATGATCGGCAACCTGCAGGCCGTGGGCATCAAGGCCAACCTCAAGTATCTCAAGTACTCGGCCCTGCGGGAAAAAGTGTATGGCAGCAAGGTCACCTTTAACTTTACGACCTGGGGCTCATACGGCGTCAATGATATCTCCAACATTACCGGGCGCTTCTATAATTTTACGGAAGTGGACTACGCCAGAGATGAGCAGGTACGCGATTGGCTCAAAGAAGGCGATTCAATCATTGATCGTAACAAGCGTAAAGCCGTTTATAACAAGGCACTGAAACGAATCGCCGACGAAGCTTACGTGCTGCCGCTGTTTACCTGGGTGGCCAATTATGCTTTTTCCAAGGAACTGGATTTTAAACCGTACCCGGATGCCGTACCGCGTTTTTTTCTGTCAAAATGGAAATAAACCTGTAGACCGCCCGAACGGGAGCACAGCAAGATGCTCGTTTATACCGGAAAACGAATTGTGCTGGCTTTGCTGGTGGCTGTAACGGTCTCTTTTATCAGTTTCATGATTCTCAATCTGTCGGGAGACCCTGCCATTGCGCTGGCCGGCGCCGATGCAACTCCGGAAGAAATTAAATTCGTTCGGGAAAATTATGGGCTCGACCGTCCGATTCTGGTCCAATACATAGAATGGGCCGGTCGAGCCATACAGGGCAATTTCGGCGAATCGCCTTATTTCAATCAGCCCGTCAAAGATATCATCGGCGACCGCATCGGCGTCACATTAATTCTGGGGCTGTGCGCATTTTCATTTGCCGTTTGCCTGGCCATTCCCTTAGGTGTGATTGCCGCCATCCGTCCCAATACCTGGATCGACCGTACGGCCCTGACCATTTCGGTTTTCGGTCAGGCCATGCCCAATTTCTTTTTCGCTTTGATCCTGATCATTGTCTTCGGGGTAATCTTGCGCTGGCTGCCCATATCGGGCGGCGAATCCTGGCGCCATTTCATCATGCCGGCCATCGCATTAGGCTACTATGGCTCACCTGCCCTGATGCGGCTAACGCGCACCGGTATGCTGGAGGTTCTGGCATCGGATTACATTCGAACCGCTCGCGCAAAGGGGCTGCGCCCTGGCCCCGTCTTATTCAAACACGCCCTGCGCAATGCCATTATTCCCGTGGTCTCATTGGCCTTCGTGCTGTTCGGATACATGCTGGGCGGTGCGTTTGTGATAGAATATGTCTTTGCCGTCAACGGTGTGGGATTTCTGGCAGTGCGCTCCATCGAGCGTGCGGATTTACCCGTTGTTCAAGCGATCATATTGTTGTTGTCTTTTATTTACGTAACGATGACGCTACTGTCTGATATTTTAAACGCCTATCTGGACCCACGTATTCGGGTCAAATGAGTGGTGCAATGAACACTGAAATCAGTGTCCCCTTTAAGGAAATCAGTTTCCCGACGCCGTGGCAGATGACGTTGCGGCAGGCAAAACGGCACAAGGGTTTTCTGCTGGGCGGTGGCGTTTTGCTGCTGGTCATTATCATGGCCCTTTTGGCACCGTTGCTGGCGCCTCACGATCCTT
>CAZJHF010000299.1:0-5225 GCA_964545505.1 uncultured Desulfobacterales bacterium
GCAGCGGCCAGAATTGCGGCTGTTTGGCTGATGCACCCTTCCTCGCGCACCCCGCTCCAGGATAATTCCAGCTGTAAAGATTGGACTTGCGCAAGCGGATAGCCCTGGTTGCGGAACCACTGATTCATGTTGTCAGTCGAATGGCCGCGAAATTTAGACCGCTCAGCAGCAGCCACAACCGTACGCAGGCCACCGCTGTTCAACAAAGACGCCAGGCGCGTGATGGTATCCGGGTCGGCGGTCATCCGATCCGGCAGACCATACCCAATCAAACAATCAATTGGTGCTGCAGCATTCATGTTGCCGGCTTCGACCGCCGCACTATTATCTTTCATGCCATGAACCCAGATGACCCGCGAGCGCTCACGTTGCGTAACAGTGGATTTAAGGGTTTGAATAAAGGTCGGATGGTGTTTTGCTTGTTGGATACTGTTTAAATCCATTTGCTTACGGGGTATTCCGATATTGATAATGGCAACGCAGGCCAGACGCTTTGCCGTCTGATGTGTGACCCTGTCGGTGTTTTCATCGTCTTCTGCAAGACCATGGGGCGCAACCAGCACAATATCCGTTGAGCCGGATAGAAGCTGAATTTCCCTGTTGCGTGAGCCCATTTTAAAATCTTTTGGCACCGCTGTTCACTTACGGTTGACGATATAAATGCCGATACTGACCAGGGTCAGGCTGATGATTAAGCGCAGGGTCAACAGTTCGTCGAGCAACAGGACACCGGCAAGCGTTGCAAAAACCGGTGTCAAAAAGGTAAACGCCGACAACCGACTGACCGGATAACTGTGAACCAGGAAAAACCATACCAGGTAACTGATAAAGGCAACCAGAATGCCCTGGTAGGCCAGCGAAACCCATATGAGCCCGTTAAGGTACCGAATCGGCGTTTCCTGATACAAAAAACTGAGCAGAAACAGTATGGGAATCGAAAATAGGGTCTGGTAAAAAAGCGTGTGATACGGTGACACAGCTGCAACCAGGCGGCGTTTAATCACCACCGTTGTCAACGCCCACAGTATGCCGGCCGTGAGCGCCAGCACGTCCCCGACAAATTGATCGACCGAAGGCAGGCCCAGGTGCTGACTCAGCAGAACCAAAATACCGGCGAAAGACAACATCATCCCGACACCCTTGGCAACCGACAGGCGGTCGCCGGTCAGGAAAAAATGGGCCCCTAAAGCATGGAAAAACGGCGAAGTATATAACAGAATCCAGGCCGATGAGGCGGTGGTATAGCGTATGGCCATATACAGGAGCCCGAATTCGGCGCCGAACAACAGGCCGATCAGCATGCCGTCTTTGAGGTGGCCGACAAAAAGGGGTATTCGCCGACCGGCCATCCAGATTATCAGACAGATGGTGGCGATCAGAGATCGAAGACCGGCACAAAAAATGGGCGCAATGCCGTCGGTGGCATATTTCATCGCAACGGCATTCAAGCCCCAGATTAAACACAGCAGCGTTAAGGTCACTACCGCTCTGGCATCGAGTTTATCGTGCGTCATCGTCTTCGAATCCGTCATTCGATTTCTCAGGTCCAAAGGAACAAGCCCACCTTAACATACAAAAAATATTGCTATTTGTCACAGGGTAAGTGACAATGAGCTGCGGCGAAGCGCGATCGGATGTCCGCAAAAGTGCGGCGGACACCCGCATGCACGATTACCGGCACCGGGATCCCGGGGCACGATGAGGAGGGCTGCGATGCGAATAAACGTCTTCTGCCTGGCTATGTTGTTGCCGCTGGCTGCATTTGCCGGAACGGTCGAACACACTCAACACCTGGAATTAGCGATTTCAGATCAGAAGGTCTTGCAGATTTCAAGCGCAGCCGGCTATCTCGAAGTATACGGGGTTGATGGCGCTGACCGCATTAAGGTAACGGCAAGCGTACAAATTAACGCGATCACCCAAAACGGGCTGGCCGATTTTCTGGAGCGACACGTGCGGCTGACACTCCAACAGGACGGCCGCAAGGCTTTATTAAAAAGCGTCTTTAAAAATCAAAAAACAATGACCGCCGATGCGAAAATCAATTTAACTGTTGCCATCCCCAAAAATCTGCGGGTTCAAATAGATGATGGATCCGGTCGCATAGATGTCAGTGACCTGGATGCAACCCTGGACATTCAGGATGACTCCGGATCAATCCATATCAGAGATATTCAGGGAAAAGTCAACGTAGAAGATGGCTCTGGTAAAATCAACATCACTGACATCAGGGGAAACCTTGACGTTAAAGACGGCTCGGGCAGCATGCAGATCGAACGGGTCAGGGGCGATGTGCGCCTGGCAGACGGTTCCGGGCAGATGACCCTGAAAGATATCGACGGCAACCTGGCGATCCGGGACGGATCCGGTGCAATTGAAATTGTCAATGTCACCCGCAATGTTATGATCAAAGAAGCCGGCAGCGGTAAACTTGAAATCGACGGGGTCAAAGGCAGGGTGACGATCTGGGGATTCGGCAATCAGTAATTAAAAGTAAAGGCATCAGCGCCTGAGAATTGGACCTGATAAGTCAGTTTTCAGAATTTATATCTTGTCTGATGACATAATTTAAATAATCTAAAAACTCCTCATCTTCGCACATCCCCTTGTCCTGGCTGTCGCTGATCTTGGCAACCGGTTTGCGGTTGCACTCTACCATTTTAATCACCACCTGGGGCGCCACAAAGCCGCAGTCGTTGGTCAGATTGGTTCCAATACCAAAAGAGGTTTGAATCTGATCGTGGAAGCGGGTAAAAATGTCAACCGCGGTTTCAAGCGTCAGACCGTCACTGTAAATGGCCGATTTGGTTTTCGGATCAATTCGCAGGCTGCGGTAGTGGGCGATCAGCTTTTCGGTCCATTCATACGGATCGCCGGAATCCTGACGGCAGCCGTTAAAGAGCAAAGCAAAAAAACGATCGAAATCTTTTAAAAATTTATCAAAACCCATGGTATCGGAAAGGGCAATGCCCAGCTCCCCGCGATATTCGTCCGCCCAGTACTGCAGGGCAATTTTTTGACTGTCCACCAGGCGGGGGCCCAATTGCTGGTGCGCCTGAAAAAATTCATGCGCCATGGTTCCGATCGGCCTGATCCCAAGCTTCATGGCAAAGTGGGGATTGCTGGTGCCCACCAGACGATCCCTACAATTGTCGACCAGGTAACGGAGAACTTCTTGCTGCCAGGCGTATGAAGCGCGTCGGCGGGTGCCGAACTCCGCAAATTTAAAGCGGTGCTCATCCACAGTGGCTGCGATCAAAATTCGGACCTTGTCTGTCAGACGCCGGCGGCCCTCTTTCTGCCAGGTGGCGTTATCAACACCGTGCAAACTGGAATACAGTTCGCTGATGACAGCCAGAACGGGTATCTCGTACAGAATGGTATTTAACCACGGTCCTTCGATATTGATTTGCAGGCGGTCATTATCAATAACCGTTTTAATGTAATTTCGATTCAGTTGGAAAAGCCTCAGATATTCAATAAAATCCGGTTTGAAAAACCGGATGCCGGCCAGATAGTTTATTTCCTCATCGTTAAAGCGCAGCAGACACAGTCGGTCAATTTCAGCTTCCACTTTGCTTTTAAAATCCTGCAGCGAAACGGTTAAGTGCATTTCCTCCCAATTTCTCCATTTAAAAGCATAGCGCACCCAGGCACTGGCATACTGATGTAAAACCACCTGCATCATGGTCAGTTTGTAAAAATCCGTATCGAGCAGACTGGTTACCATGCCATCTTCCTTTCGCGGGCAGCCGTCATAAAAGGGTCACTGCTTTTTAAAATTACGCTCCGCACATCGCAACTTCAGCATGCGAACTGAAGGGTCTCAGGCGTTCTATTACAGGATCTATTTGATTTAAGCAAATTAATATATATTATTAAGACGGGGACAAAATGTAGCCCGTACCTGTTTTTCTTCGGACGGGCTGAAGATAATTCAGTGCTGCTGGCAGCATGCCGTTTGCCTGACAACTGAACATAAGAACTGTGGCATCATTGTCTGCCGTCCTTTTCCAGACCGGGGTAAGGCATCAAAGGAGGTCCGCATGGCAGTTAAGGTGTTTATCAAAAGATACGTCAAAAAAGGCAAAACAGACGCGGCCCTGGAACTGTTAAAAGAGGTTCGCGGTCAGGCGCTCAAACAGCCGGGATATATCTCCGGTGAAACGCTGGTAAACCACTACGATCCGTGTAACATAGCCGTCGTATCGACCTGGCAGAAAATTGATGACTGGATCCGGTGGCAGGAAAGTGATCAGCGCTCCGGCAAGGAAGATCAACTGGAAGGTTTGCAGGAAGGGCCGACCCGTTTCGAAATATATGATCTGGGCCCGCCGACCGATTAATAAATGCTGAACTCGCCTAAAATAAAATTATGCCTTCTATAATTCTTCTCATTTTTCTAAAAAATCAGCCGTAAGGGGAGCAGCAGCCGGGTTTTGGGCCAAATCAAGGCGCAGTCTTTGAAGATCAGCCTCCACATCCACATCATACCACTGCGGCAGGCAGTGCACGGTCAGCTTCAAACGCCGACAGATATCCAGTGTCTGGGGAATGACTTTTTCGGTGCTCCAGGCTATATTTTTAAATAACTCCGGAACCATTTGCTTAAGGCCAATCAGATAATAGCCGCCGTCATGCCCCATGCCCAGGGTTACATCGGCATGATCCAGTTCGTCAAATGCCGCTTGCAGATGCGCCAGGGGCAAAGTCGGTCCATCGCTGTTCATGATGACCGCCCGACGATAACCCTGTTTGAGATGAAATGCGAGGGCATTCGCCAGGCGTTCTCCTAAATGGGCGCCTTGTTGAGGTGTCAGACGAAAGCCGTTCGGCACCAGGTTTTGAAAATAATCAACTGCCGATGCCGGTGTATAGGCGAGGGTCAGGTCAACCCCCGGCACCTGTGCGGCCAATGCCAGGGTGTCGCGCATCAGACAATCGTAAAATTCAGCCGCTGCCTCAGGGGTAAACGGCGGGCTGAGGCGCGTTTTGGTAGATCCGGGCTCGGGCTTTTTGGCGACAACGATTAAAGAGGCATTCATCGGATTAGATCTCTTGCAAAAGATGCATATGGCCGCACCATGCTTCGTTCTGGTTAACAGACCTGACCTACCATATCATGCAACCACCTGTAAATACGCATCCCAATTCGATCGCGCTTGAATCCAACCGACCCGAATCCGTCAAGCTTGCATCAACGCGTTAATCATGTCATATTTTTT
>CAZJHF010000300.1:0-5202 GCA_964545505.1 uncultured Desulfobacterales bacterium
CCGTATGTGCGGTGGTGAGGGAGGACGGAGGGCGCGAGCCCTCCTCCTACCCGATACAGTTGGATTTGAACCGGCAGGGTGGCTTTTTGTTGCTTGTCCGGGGTCACCGCAGACCCTTTGCCAGAAAACAGATAACCGTCTGACGTCAAACACCCCTCATAGAAGTTCACGCCACTTTAGACCTAAAACGGGCCCATCTTTGTTGATCGGATTCAATTGCCAGCCTTACGCATCAGCTTGCAGCGGTGCTGCCGATGTTTCTTAAGGGTGACGCCGTAACGTGAAAGGATATCTGATTTGATGGTTGCGGCAGCCAGCCGCATCGAAGTGTTAAAATCGGGCAATATGCTTTGATTAAGGGGCGTACCATGATTTGCCCCCCAAAAAAAAATGGGCAGGGGCTAAAACCCCTGCCCGATGGATGGCCTATTCAATCGGAGAACGGATTTTTGAGCCGGGCTCAAACTCCCTTTCGGCACTTGTCACAATCACGGTGGCGGTGGTATCTTCGGTATGCAAAACCAGTACCTCGGCAAGCTCCACCGGCAGCAGCTTGGTTCGCTGTCGTTTTCTGGGGTGAACCCGTTCTATTACGCGGTAGTAAACATTGTAAAATTGCCCGCGTTGAACGCCGTCTTTTTTGCCTTTATCGATGAATGCAATCATATGGTCACCGATCAGGCGGTTGTGATCCTCGGCCTCAAACACCTGTCCCTGCAGGTCTTTTGGGCTTTCTTTAATGACGACATTCGGTAAGCGACGGTAGTAGGGCATGATGTTATCTTCTACGTATATCGGGCGATAGGCCTCGATAACCGTTGCGACGGCATAATTGGGCTGGATCTGGTTGATTTCTACGACTCCGGTGAGCACATGCTGAATGCCAATATATGAATTGGTGTATTGATCTCTGTGCGGTTTTAACGTTCGGTAAATCGTGTAGCGTTTGCCGGGTATGAGTTTAATGTTTTCCGCCGGCCGGATATAGACGGTATCATCAATGCTGATCATTTCCTTGGTTTCCAGGACTTTAAAAATGGCACCGTGAGATGTCACCGGTTGCTTACGAACAAATCCCACTCGGTCCACGGCACTATAATTGTAGTGGATGAGATCTTCCAGAGTGGGGGGCACAATCATTGCTTTTTTACCCGCATCTGTTTCGCCGGTGGCCTGAGTTCCGGTGCGGCGTAATAAACGGATGCGCTCACCTGGATAGATCCGGTGCGGGTTGGCGATCTGGTTGTTTTCCCGCCACATCTCGGGCCATAACCAGGCAGAATCAGAAAATTTACGGCTCAAATCCCAGAGGGTATCGCCTTTTTGAACCGTATAATAAAAACCGGTTTCGTGTTTAACTACCTTCTCACCTTCAGCCGCACTAAGCATAAACGGCATGACCAGAAGCATAACCAGCAGGATTGACAACCACATTTTGATTTTTAGGGTTATTTTAACATTCATCAGACACTCCACGGGGTTTTAGTTTATGGTCTGAGCAAAACCGTATTTGCTCAAATTTTTACCAAATTGATGACGGCAAGCGGTAAACATTCAACCCGGCCGTGCATTGATTTTAATGAAAAATTCAGGTACTTATATATAATAAGATTATCCGTTTATGGCCGAATTGTCAAATTTTTTTGATCCAGACCCGGCGGAATCCGCAATGAAAAAGCTCTCACGGCACAGATGCGTGCTGTGAGAGCTTTCATTTGTTGTTTATGGGGATTAAGCGAATTGACGGCGTTTATTACATCATGCCGCCCATACCGCCCATACCGCCCATTCCACCCATACCGCCGCCGCCGCCGCCGGGCATGGGTTCGGGTTTGTCTTCCGGTTTTTCAGCAACCATTGCCTGGGTGGTCAGCATCAAAGAGGCCACGCTGGCGGCATTCTGAAGGGCCAGACGCACCACCTTGGTGGGATCAATAACACCGGCTTTCATCAGATCTTCGTAGGTATCGCTTTCGGCATTATAGCCAAAAGATCCTTTAGCGCCTTTGACTTTGTCGATCACCACCGAACCCTCCAGGCCAGCATTGTTAGCGATCTGGCGCAGCGGTTCTTCAACGGCGCGCATGATCACTTTAACGCCCAGTTTTTGGTCTGCTTTGATTTTCATCTTTGACAATACGTCCAGACAACGAACCAGGGCTACGCCACCGCCGGGAACAATGCCTTCTTCAACCGCGGCGCGGGTTGCATTCAAAGCATCCTCAACCCGGGCTTTTTTCTCTTTCATTTCAGTTTCGGTTGCCGCGCCGACATTAATAACCGCGACACCACCGATCAGTTTGGCCAGACGCTCCTGCAATTTTTCGCGATCGTAATCGGAAGTGGTTTCATCAATTTGGGCTCTAATCTGCTTGACCCGTCCTTCCAGGGACGAGCGCGAGCCAGCACCGTCAATGATTGTGGTGTTGTCTTTATCAATCGTGATTCTTTTGGCGTTGCCCAGATCAGAAACCGCTAGATTTTCCAGTTTGATACCCAGGTCTTCCGAGACCACCTGACCGCCGGTCAAGATGGCAATATCTTCCAGCATGGCTTTGCGTCTGTCACCAAAACCGGGAGCTTTTACAGCGGCTACTTGCAGAGTGCCCCGCAGTTTGTTGACCACCAGGGTTGCCAGAGCCTCACCGTCTACGTCCTCAGCAATAATCATGAGCGGTTTGCCCATTTTGGCAACCTGCTCCAGGACGGGCAGCAGATCTTTCATGTTGCTGATCTTTTTCTCATTGATGAGAATGTAAGGGTCTTCCAGAGAGGTAACCATTTTTTCCGGATCGGTCACAAAATAGGGCGATAAATAGCCACGGTCAAATTGCATGCCTTCAACGACTTCCAGTGTTGTTTCCATGCTTTTGGCCTCTTCCACGGTGATAACCCCCTCTTTGCCGACTTTGTTCATGGCTTCGGCAATAATGTTGCCGATGGTTTCATCGTTGTTGGCCGAAATGGTTCCAACCTGGGCAATTTCGCGCTGATCTTTTGTGGTTTTGCTTAGTTTTTGAAGCTCTCTGACCACTGTCTCCACGGCTGCATCGACGCCTCTTTTGATCGACATCGGATTGTTGCCGGCTGCAACGAGCTTTTGACCTTCTTCGTAAATTGAACGCGCCAGCACGGTGGCCGTTGTCGTCCCATCACCGGCCATGTCACTGGTCTTGCTGGCCACTTCCTTAACCATCTGAGCGCCCATATTTTCAAACTTGTCCTCCAACTCTATCTCCTTGGCCACGGTCACACCATCTTTGGTAACCGTTGGGGAGCCCCAGGATTTGTCAAGAACCACGTTGCGGCCTTTCGGGCCCAACGTCACAACCACGGCGTCTGAAAGGGTTCTTACGCCGTTGAGCATGAGCTCGCGGGCTTTCATGTCATACTTAATCAGTTTAGCAGTCATCTTTATTTAACCTCCATCATATACTGAAATTTTTATCTTTAACCGATAATACCAAGCACATCATCTTCACGCATGATCAAATATTCCTCGCCTTCCATTTTAACCTCTGTGCCGGAATATTTACCGAATAAGATTCGATCGCCCTTTTTAACTTCAAGGGCAATGCGCTTACCTTTTTCATCAAGCTTGCCATTTCCCACAGCCGCAACTTTACCCTCGGCCGGTTTTTCCTTGGCGGTATCAGGGATAATAATGCCTCCCTTGGTCTTTTCCTCTTCCTTAACGCGTTGGACTAAAATTCGATCTTGCAATGGTCTAAGTTTCATTGTCGTAAATCTCCTTGTCAAATAGCTTTAGTCAATATTTCTAAGTGTGAAATTTTGTATGCCATAACGCAATTCCCCGTCTCTGTTCCGGGCTGAAACGTCACCTCCCTTCCAGCTAGTGTTATTTATAAGTAAATAAAGTATTTTAATACTTAAGAAAGGACTTTACATTTTTAGACTCGTAGTTAGCGTGTCGGATTTTTTGACATAATAATCACCCTTTTGTGTTTGTAAAGAGTTATTCAGCGAATTTTTTAAGTTTTTTTGGGAATGATGATCGAGAATGAACTTAATTGTGAAGCATCAGTCAGCGGCGCTCGTGCTGGATGATTTGGATTCCTTTTTTTTAGTTGATGATTTTGAGGTATGCGATGATGTGGCTTCATTTGATTTTTTGGCAGCGGCGCTGTCGGATTTTGCTTTGTTGGCATAATCGGTGACGTACCAGCCGGTGCCCTTCAAATGGAAAGTGCTCTGGGAAATAAGCTTTTGCAGTTTCCCACCGCAATGCGGGCACTTGACCAAAGTCTTGTCCGAAAACTTCTGGAAAACCTCTTCAATTATTGAACACTTTGCACACTCATATTCGTAAATCGGCATTCTAGCCTAACCTCCATAAGGATTTGATCTATAATCCCATAATTTATTATATGGAACACCTTTATTGCCTGTCAAGGGATCTGTGGGCATTTGGATCAAAATAACGTCAATCTAATGCACCAAACTATGGGTTCAGCGTATGCGCAGGCCTTCAATCGGCTGGCGCCACTTGCGGTAAAATTCAAACACAGGCGACAATCCTGACACTTGCACCTGATTTAAAATGTGGTGCGTGTTTGAATGGACTCGTTTTTCCTCATCCAGCTTTTCGGTTGGCGACGCATCAAAGCTTTGTAGAAATTTGCTGAAACGCACGATGTGGATAAGTTCATGGGTAATGATGTACAGACAAAAAGGATAAAGCCTGATTGTCGCGGTTTTCTCTAAAACGGATTTGATGGCGTGGTCCTGCAGACAGATTTTAAAGTAGTCAAATACGCCTGATCCCAGGGCCGTCTCTCTATGCTGCCCCTCATAACGGACGATTTGGGCAAAAGGGCCATCGACAATTTCCTCGGGTGCAAGATCCACCAGGGTTTTGACGTCATATTTCGGGCGCAGCCATTCGCTGGCCGACATCTTATAATGATTACTGACAAGCTCCTCAGACATCGAGACAACTTTGTTGATGATGGCAATTTCCGCGGATGAAAAGGTAATTCTGTTTTGCATTTTAGGTGTTGGTGCCAAAGCGATACCATTTATTTTGCAGTCGGGGGTCCAAACGCAATTGATGCGGTCGGCGGGCAGCACCCTATATTTGCCGGCGGTCTGATCAGCAGTCCTCGTCAGCGGTGACAGCGGCTATGGATTCTTGATTGGTAATGGCTTCTTCCAAACGCGTTCGGGCGGCCTCGGTATTTT
>CAZJHF010000301.1:0-5198 GCA_964545505.1 uncultured Desulfobacterales bacterium
AGGTGGGTGTGAGAATCGACAAGCCCCGGCAGCACGGCTTTGCCCCGGGCATCGACCACATCAAAATCGGATTGATCTACGCTACTTTTTTTTAACTGTTTTTCGATATCCCTGCTCCGGCCGACGGCTTCGATGATCCCGTCTTTTATCAACACGGTGTCATCGGTGATAATTTTCAAATCCGCCATTTCCTGGCCTTTTTTCGCGGCAAAACCGCTGCAGGTCACCAGCTCAGCCGCGTTTTTTATAATTAGATTACCATTCATTTTTTTCCCTTTAACATCAGGGTTTTTGGAATATTTAAAACGTTTGAAAAATGCTCAGTTTTGTTCAATTTCAAGGAAGACAAAGATTTTTACCGGAGGCATACATGTAGTATGTCGAGGATTAAAATCTTTTTCTGACACAGAAATTGGGCAAAAGAGGGCGTTTTTCAAACGTTTTACTCCCAGATGCGTGATTCCAATACTTGCTCCATGGAAAAATCCTCCAGCCCCAGATAATAGGCGGCCGTATCCATCAGCGCTTCCATGGGTACCAGCCCGACGATTTCACTGCCGACTACATTGACGCCGTAGCGGCGGGCTTCGACTTTGATCAACTCAAAAGCACGGTATATAGCGGTCTGCGTGAAATCGGTCAGATTCATCGATACCTGCACCAATCCGCGGTCCTTTAACTCAATGCCGAGGCCTTTGCAGTATCTGAGGCCGCCGCTGATGTGACGCACCTTTTTGGCAATGGCGTTGGCAATTTCGATGTTGTCACTGTCCAGGTTGACGTTATAGGCCACCAGCGGCATGCGGGCTCCGACAGCGGTCACCCCGGCAGTGGGGTGGATTTTAGCGGGGCCGAAATCCGGTTTCCATTCGGGCTGTTTTATCTTTTCTGCCATGCCCTCATATTGGCCCTTGCGGATGTTGGCCAGATTTTGTCGTTCGGGGCGGCTGGCCGAGCGTTCATACAGAAAAATGGGAAGCGAATGTTTTTGGGCTGCTTCCCGGGCGACTTCTTTGGAAAAGTCAATGGCCTCTTCCATATTAACGCCTTGAATCGGAATGAATGGAACCACATCGATGGCCCCCATGCGCGGATGCTGGCCCTGGTGGGTGTCCATATCAATCACCTCGATGGCGCTGCCCATTGCCGCGATGACGGCGGTTTTCAAGGCCTGCGGCTCACCAACCACCGTGACCACCATGCGATTGTGATCCTTATCTGTCTGATAGTCGAGAAGCTTGACGCCCTTTTGCCCGCGAAAAGGTTCCACGATTTTTTCGATGTTTGTCGCATTACGGCCTTCGCTGAAATTGAGCACACACTCGATGATTTTTTTTATTTCTGGCATTTTCATCTCCCGTCAGAATTAGACTTAGTAGACCATACCAACTTTTCTTTTTTTGACAGGATCTACAGGATTTCTTGGATCTTCTTTATTCAGCCTTTCCAGATGAAAGGCTGAATATTCAATCCGCCTTCGGCGGAAATTATTTCAAGGCTCTTACAGTTATTTATTCCAGGTTTGTTATTCCCTCATCTGCCCAAGCAGGGGCAGAAACAACAGCAAAATCTCGGTAATGGAGCAGCTTATTTTTCGAATTTTTTAAAGGCCTTCGCTACCATATCCGCCACCATTTTATCATCGGCAATATAGGGAATCATAATATGGTCTGCTCCTTTGCGCGCCTTGTTATACTGGATGCTGGTGTCAATTGAGTTTTCATTGCGGGCCCAGGCCCGCCGGGCCACACCCCCCATGACATCCCAGGGGATCGCACGGCGGATGACGGCATCGACCCGCTCGCTGCCGTCTAAAACCAGACCGAAACCGCCGTTGATGGCATTGCCGATACCCACACCACCGCCGTTGTGCAGGGCCACCAGACTCATGCCCCGGGCGGCATTGCCGGCATAACAGTGAACCGCCATATCGGCGGTGATATTACTGCCGTCTTTAATGTTGGCGGTTTCCCTGAAAGGAGAGTCCGTGCCGCCAGTATCGTGATGGTCCCGGCCCAGCATCACCGGTCCGATTTGACCCTTGCGAACCATCTCGTTGAATTTCAAAGCAATGTTCATGCGCCCCATGGCATCCTGATATAGGATACGGGCCCTGGTTCCCACCACCAGCTTGTTTTTGGCAGCATCCCGGATCCAGACGTAATTGTCCCTATCCTGAAATCTCCGCTCAGGATCGATGCATTTCATCGCCACCCGGTCCGTTTTGGCCAGATCTTCTTCTTTGCCGCTCAAACATACCCATCTAAAGGGACCATAGCCGTAGTCGAATAGAATCGGCCCCATGATGTCTTCAACATAGGATTGGAAGACAAACCCATCAATGGGATCCCGGCCGTTTTGACAGATCTCCTTGACGCCGGCATCAAAGACCGCTTTTAGAAAACTATTGCCGTAATCAAAGAAATAGGTGCCGCGATCCGCCAGAGTTTTGATAAGCTCGTAGTGGCGTCGCAGGGTGGCGTCGACCATTTCCTTGAAACCCGCATGGCCGGAGCGCAGCAATTCGGTGCGCTCTTCAAAGGAAATCCCCTGCGGGCAGTAACCGCCATCGTAAACCGCATGGCAGGAGGTTTGATCCGATAACAGGTCGATCTTGATGTTGTGATTGACGGCATATTCGAGCAGATCGACCACGTTGCCGTAAAAGGCGATGGCGATGCTCTTTTTTTGCTGTTGATATTTAGCAGCGACTTTAAATGCTTCAGCCGGTTCCTCAGTTGCCTGGTTGATCCACCCTTGCTTGAGGCGGGTTTCAATTCGGGAATAATCGACTTCGGCAATAATTCCCACGCCGTTGGCAATTTCGATGGCTTTGCCCTGGGCGCCGCTCATGCCCCCCAGACCGGAAGTTACAAATAAACGCCCGCTCAAATCCTGATCGGCCGGAATGCCCAGTTTGTGGCGGCCGGCGTTTAGAATGGTGCTGTAAGTGCCGTGCACGATCCCCTGGGGGCCGATATACATCCAGCCCCCGGCGGTCATCTGGCCGTAGTTGGAAACACCTAAGGCAGCCGCCCGGTTCCAGTTTTGGGGATCATCAAAGCAGCCCACCATCAGGCCATTGGTGATAATCACCCGCGGTGCCTCCGGCGATGATGCGAACAATCCCAGCGGATGGCCGGATTCCATCGCCAGCGTTTGCTCCCGGTTGAGCGCTTCAAGATATTTTTTGATCAGATGATATTGCATCCAGTTCTGACAGACCTGACCGGTTTCACCGTAGGTCACCAGCTCATAGGGGTAAAGCGCGACTTCAAAGTCCAGGTTATTGTCGATCATCACCTGAAAGGCCCGGCCCTCGATACAGTTGCTGCGGTAATCATCGATGGGCCGGCCTTTGATATGGCCTGCCGGCCGAAACCGATATCCGTAGATCCTGCCCCGGGTTAACAGTTCTTCCAGGAATTCAGGTGCCAGTTGTTGATGCCATTTTTGCGGGATGTAGCGCAGCGCATTTTTTAAAGCCAGTTCGGTATCTTTCGAATTGAGTGTAAAATGGCGGGCCGGTGCACGGCGGATGCCGTCGGTAAACGGCGGCATCTGCGGCAGGTCATCAAACATGTCTTCCAGTTTAATCGTCATTGCTTTTGAAATATTTGCATTTTCTTGCATGACAATTTTCCTTAATGCGTGCTGTCCTTTGTTATGCCTAAAACCTCCCGGCAATATTTGATGCTACGTTCCACGGTTGCCTTTTCCATCTTCAGGGCCGTTTCCATATCGTCGTAAGGTATTTCCATCTCGGTTTCGATGTTGATGCGATTCATGCATGATTGGGTTTTGATAATCTCATAGGCGCGCTTCATATCAATGTCGCCGTCACCGACGGCGGTTCCTGTGAGCTTGCATCCGTAGCGCTGAAACTCGATGCGATCGTCTCGAAAATGGTTGGTATAGGCCCGCGGTGCCAGATTTTCAATGGCCACCATGGGGTCTTCCGTGACCATAAAGGCATTGACGGTATCGATGCAGGCGCCGACCAGGGGGTGGTCGACCCGGTCCAACAGCCACAGAATCTCTTCTGAAAAAGTGTCGCAATGATTTTCCACCGCGATTTTGACACCGGCGGCCTCGGCGGCAGGTGCCATTTGCTCTAGCCGGGTCGCAACGGATTTGATTTGGCCCATCACATCGGGATGGAAACGGCTGGCCGCTACCGGTCGCGGGCGGATGAGGTCCATTCCAACTTTCACAATATCCGCGCCCAGAGATCTGGCGATGGCAATCGCCGCTGCCAGATCGTGCTGAATGCCAATCCCCTGGCCTCCAAGGTCCATGGAAAAGTTGTACTCAAGGTACAGGCCCTGTTCCCGGGCCGCCGCACCGACTTCCTTGAGATAAGCCGGTTCCAGATTTTCCAGAACCCCGTCATCTAAATGCAGGCCGTCAAGACCCCAGCGAATCGCCTGATCAAAAAGTTCAAAGGTGCTCAACTGCCTGGGCCAGGGCAGTTGAAAGCCGGTCCAGGCCTGTCCGATGCCGTGCAGATAAAGGCTATATGTGTGTAATCCAAGAAGCATAAGGTTGCTTTCATGAATCGTTCTTGCCGAACGCCGCTACGGGCCCACATCCAATGCGCGTTATCAGCGAATGGGCTGCTTTGCAGGTATCAAGGGGAATCATCTGGATGGCCTCATCCGGACACCCGGTGCTGCAAACCCCGCATCCACGACATAAGTTTTCGTTCAGATGAATTTTTTTACGGTTATTAACCTTCTGGTGCGGATTGTCCTGAATATCGAGTTCAATATTTTCGGCTGTAAAGGCTTGAAATGGGCAGCGTTTGACACACAGGCCACAGGCAGTGCACCGATCCGTCAGATGCCGCGCCACATAGCGCGTGAGCGGCCAGACTTTTTTGGCATCATAGCGTTCGGCCAGCTCGGGGTGCACACAACAGTCTGTACAGCAATTGCAGATAGCCCCGCTAATGACACCTTCTTTGGATAGTGCCACTTCAGCGGTTTGCATCAGCCCTTTTTTATTGGCGGACTGTATAATTTGCTTGGCCCTGGATCTGGAAATTTCCCAGCCGTGGTTTCGATAATTGTCAAAGCGCAGACAGGTATAAACGCTTTGACGACAGCGCTGCATCATGGATCTGCAGTTGCACGGAAGCAGGTATATATGTTCGACTTTGTCCAGGAGGGCCTCGCCTTCGTGCAGGAGGATATATT